>JBBQSW010000007.1:0-22081 GCA_038213575.1 Chitinophagales bacterium
TGTGACGAAAGTTCCTTTAAAAAGCAGGTTCGATTGTTCGGCCAGTGGGGTGTCGGCGGGTAAAACGGCGGGCTCTTTTTCTACAGGGACGCTTTCGCCGGTAAGGGAGGACTCGTCCACTTGTAGCTGGGCACTGTTGTAGAGGCGGGCATCGGCGGGGGTCATATCCCCGGCTTCGAGGAAAATCACGTCGCCGGGCACCAGCGTTTCGAGCTTGATTTCCGACAAACTACCTGCGCGAAACGCTTTGGTTGAAACAGTCACCATGTTTTTCAAAGCGGCCATGCTGCGCCCGGCCTGAAATTCCATGTAAAAACCAATGAGGGCGTTGATTAAAACAACCACTAAAATGGCGATCCCATCCAACCATTCCTGAAAGGCAAGCGACAAAGCGGCCGCCACGACCAACAATAAGACAAGGGGGCTTTTAAACTGCCGCAGGAATATCTTCCAGACAGGTGTTTGTTTGCCTTGGGCAATGGCGTTGGGGCCAAAGGTTTCCAGCCGGGTGGCTGCTTCTCCTTCTGACAGGCCCTGCTTGATATCGGCGCCTAGACGGGTAAAAAGTTCGTCTTCGGGCGAAGCGAAGTTGGGAATGTCCGATTGCTTGGATACCGCGTGGTGATTCTTGCTCCCAGGGTGTTTGTTTTTCATGATGCGGTAATTATAAGTTCATCTTTTTCCATCGGCACTAAAAAATAAAAATCTCCTCCCGAAGCACCTGGAGGGAGGAGATTATACAATTACATTTTGCCCATATTGCTACACTCCGCAGCGCATTTGCGGCAGGCTTCTGCGCACTTTTTGCAATGCTCCATGTGCGAATGCTTTTCACATTCAACTGCACAAGCAGTACAGATTTCAGCACAGAGTTTACAGATTTGGTCTGCGAACTCGCTTCCACCAGCCATTGCTTGCACTGCCAGAAGGCAAATAGCTCCACAGTTTTGGTCTAACTTGATGCAACGGGCCAACATTTTAACGTCCTGCTCATCCAAGCATGCGCTTGCGCAGTGATAACATTCTACCGCACACGCCGAACAGGCTGCAATACAGCTTTGGTACTTTTGATGACTCATAATGTTTATTTTTTATTCCCGCGATTAGCAGGCATTATGTGAAGAATCTTCACGATACAAAGGTGAATGCCCTTATGCCCGGAAAGTGTACACAATTCCAGACAAGGTTTACATAATTCACACATCAAATCGGTGTTCTCACAGTATAGCGGGAACAATCACATGCAGTGCATTGGGAATAATGATGGCCTTCACTTCCCTTACTTTCCCCAGATATTCACCATCCACTTGAAAATGTACTCTTTTGGCAGACCTCATGGTTAATTCACTGGTTTGAAAAACCTCGGTTTTATTTGGATCATAGGACGCCTTCAAAAAGACCATTTTTAATATTTCATGAATGGATATTTTTTTGACAGCAATTACTTCAAATAATTTGTCGTCTAATTGACCAATAGGATTTATCACCACCCCATTACCATATTTAGTAGCGTTGGCAATTACAATCATTTCTGCCTTAACTTTTATAACATCGCCATCAATCTCCATCCTCATCTGCATTATTGGGTTTTGCCAGAGTACTTTTAAGGAAGCCACGAAATATCCCCACATGCCCCGGACGCGCTGGTTTTTAAACTTTTTCATGGCGTAGGCATTCAACCCAATGTCACTCAGGTGAATGCATAAATGGTCGTTTACGGAGGTAAGGTGTATTTTTTTGGAATGCCCTGCAATCAGTATATCCAAGGCTTTTGTCGGATCAGTGCTTATCCCCAATTCCCTGGCCATCCCATTGGCAGAGCCGGCGGGCAGAATACCCAGTGCAATTTTTTTCTTTAGTATACATTCTGCTACCAGTTTTATCGTACCATCTCCTCCCACGGCGATAACTTGCTCCGGTTTGAATATATTTATTTTATCTTTGATTGTTTGAACGGTACAATCTTTAGTGAGTTCATAAAAATTGATGGTATGATTCGACGCTGAGAAGTAACTGGTTATCAACATTACCCAATCGGTGCTGTTATTACCCGATTTGGCATTGATTACAAAAAGTAATTTTAAATTATCTGTTGGCTTCATAATAATAGTGGCCTGTATTAGGGGGTGTCTTTACTGAAAAAAATGGAAAATAATTCAAAAAACGTGCTTGCAACCGTGAAGGTATACCATGGTTACGGACATCAAAAAAATCTTGTTGTTTACGGTCATGTATTGGCTGGTAATGTGGTCGTCGCAAGCCGGTATGGTAACAATGCTATAGCCAATGCCATTCGTCTTGTTAAATTGTTTTTTGTGAAACCCATTCCAAAGGTTCCGGTGCGCCTGGATTGGGGAGATCAACAATTTGACAGCACCACTGAAACCGATGGCTTTTTTAAGTTTGAGTGGGAATCACCGACCGAGGTTTCAGCAGGCTGGCATACTGTCACGGTATATATGCTTAATGAACAAGGTCAGGTAGCAGCAACGGGTGAAGGTAAAATTTTTGTGCCACACTCTACGCAATATGCCTTTATATCAGACATTGATGATACAGTTTTGGTTTCGCATTCTGCTACGACGGGCAAAAAACTGAGGGTACTATTTTCAAAAAACCCGCTTAGCAGAAAAACTTTTGCTGATGTGGTAAAATATTATCAGTTACTATCCCTTGCTCACACGGAGCCAGATGTACTGAATCCATTCTTTTACGTATCCAGCAGCGAATGGAATCTATACGACGATCTGAATGAATTTTTCAAACACAACGATCTACCCAAAGGCGCCTTTCTATTAAATCAAATAAAAAGATGGTATCAATTACTTAAAACAGGTAAAACAAAACACCAGGGTAAATTAATTAGAATTTTAAGAATACTGGAAGCGTTTCCCAAACAGCGGTTTGTTTTATTGGGGGACAATTCTCAAAGCGATCCAGAAATTTATGTTACGCTAGCCAATAAATATCCTGATAAAATTGTAGCGATATACATTAGGAATATTTATCTAAAAAAAGAATTGCCGACGAAAATGCTATTTGAATCTTTACAAAATAAAGAAATTCATACCTGCCAGTTTAAACACACAGATGAGGCCATTTTACATTCTAAATCAATTGGATTGATCGAATAAATTTATGATTTAGACCTTATCCAGCGTCTTCCGCTCATGTCGCCGGCGCTCTGCTTTGAATTGTGTCGGAGAAAATCCGGTCACTTGCCGAAACTGGTTGCTCAGATGATGGGTACTACTATACCCTGTGTTAAAGGCTATTTCGCCCAATGACAATTCATCATACATCAGCAATTCTTTAACCCGTTCGATTTTTTGAGCGATGATGTATTTTTCAATAGTCAGGCCTTCCACGGATGAAAAAAGTTTGCTCAGCTGCGAATACTCGTGGCCAGTCTCCCGGGCAAGGAAGTCGGAGAAATTCATGGCTTCTGGCTTTTTGCTGGCTTTATGGTGTATTTCGTTGACAATCAAACCTTTGACTTGTTCAATAAGCTGACTGTTGCGGTCGTCCAGCAGTTCAAAACCTTCTGCTTCAAGATGTTGACGCAGTGAAGCAAGCTGCATAGCATTGGGGGAAGTGGATAGTTCGACTTCACCCAATTGCACATTTTTTATACTTAGGCCCGCTTCTGTCAACAACCGACCCACTGTTCGAATGCAACGGGCGCACACCATGTTTTTGATTATGAGGGTCATTGTTTCACAAAAATGCCTTTATAGGTTTTGCCTCCCGATACCAACCAAACAGCATAAGAACCAACAGGGAGTTTGCCCAATTCAATACTTCCGCGACCGGTTGAAATCTGTAAGATTTGTTGTAAAATTACTTTTCCTAATCCATCACTTACATAGCAGTAGGTGCTTTCTGATAAGGAATTGCCCAAATCAAAAAGGACCGTTTCGCTGGCAGGGTTTGGATAAAAGCTTAGATGATTTTCTAAGCGCTCAACTGTCCTGCTAGCAGGCGCCTTCACGATAAATTGCCCCATCATGCCATTATCTTCATGGCTCAGGATATGGCAATGGTACATGTAAGGTATATCTGGGTCGCTGAAATCGTCGTACCGGACGGCAATTTTGACAGAGCCGTTCATGGGCGGTACAGTTATTACGTCTTTCGGACCTCTTAAGCCGGCAGCTGGCGTGCTTCCACCGATAGAAATCACCCAAAACGAATTGCCGTGCAGATGAAAGGGGTGCGCCATCATAGTTTGGTTTGTCAATGTCCACACCTCAGTTTTGCCTCGTTCAACCGAGAAATTGATGTTTTCCATGTCGAATTTCAACCCATTGAGGAAAAAATTGGTCATGCTCATCATCGGTTGGGCTGTCATGGCGATACTGCGGGGTGTTGCGCCAATCTGTGAAAGCGGTATATTCATGACCAAAGCCGTAGGAATACTCGTCACAGGGGTAGCCGTCGGGGCGGTGATTTGAACCGTCATCAGGTCAAAATCAGTATCGTCCAGTGGCCCCATCATGTTGTTTCCGCCGCCCATGTTCATCATCATTCCACCCGGGTAGCCCTGTGGTAGTTGGCTGCCGAATTGCCGTAGTGTGAGGGTTTGTCCTGCTTTTCCAGTCAAATCCACCAAAATTTCGACGCGTTCGCCGGGTGAAAGAATAAGTTTTGACATTGAAACGGGAGCATCGAGAAGGCCGCCGTCACCGCCAATTTGGTTGAACACCAGGTTATTGGCAAATCCAAAATCAAAATACCGATGGCTCGAACCATTTAACAACCGTAGCCGCACCACCTGTGCGGGCAAAGCTAGCGTGCCGCCCCGAAGCACACCGTTCACCAGCACATCGTTGTCTAGCTCGTCGGTTTCCAAGATTTGTTTGTCAGCGCCGAAGGTTTTCCATTGAAAAACGAGCGGTACGTCGTCCACGCCATAAGTACGGGGCAAGTTGAGTGCAGCTTCCTCATCGTCGCGGACGATGATAAAACCTGCAGCGCCTTTTACCACTTGATTGAGCGTCTTGCCATGGAGATGCGGATGATACCAATACGTTGCCGCATGGTCAAGAACGGTAAAAGAAGGCGACCAATCTGCACCCGCCAGAATAGGGCTATGCGGGCTGCCGTCATTCGAAGCGGCGACATGCAGTCCATGCCAGTGTACGGTAGTCGTATCCCCGAGTTGGTTGTGTACGTTGAGCGTCACGGTTTCACCTTTTTTCAAAATCATCGTTGGACCCAATTGTGCTCCATTATAACCAATGGTCTTAGTTTGGATGCCAGAGAAAATCTCGCTCGTACCGTGTTTTACCATCAAATCAAAGGTGGTTCCTTCCAAGGCGGGCGGAATTGGAACGAAGGTTTGGCTACGGGTCTCTACCGATGCAAAAAGTATGACAGCAAGGACTATGTTGAGTTTCATTGTATCGAAAATTGAATTGTGAGCCTTGAGAACAAGGATTCGAAGTTTCGAATCGTCTCAAATCCTCAGAACCTTGCTGATTTGAAGGAGCATTGAGTTCCGCAAGGGCACTATTTGTATATTCAGGAAAAACGGGCTGACGGTTGCATGCACAGGTTTATAATTTCACAAAGGAGGCTTGGCCAAGCACCGTACCATCCTCGTCGGTCACGCCCAAGCGATAAATACCTGCTTCCAAATCTGCTACCGAAACCTGGTTTTGGGTCAATGCAGTCCGGGACAGCAAGCGACCATCCGGCGACCAGATTACCGCCTGACTTGCCAAACCTATACCATCCGCCACATCAACAGAAATGTTCAGTAAATTGGAAACAGGGTTGGGCCACACCCTCAAGCGATTTTCCGAAGCCGGGTCTTTAACCCCTAAAGCGGTGGAGTCAGGCAAAAGATGTACCATCAGGGTGTAAGTATCGTCGCCGCTCAGGCCATGGTTGTGATTGGAGGCCAATCCAGCGACGTAAAGTGTGATGTTGCCCACATTGGTTGCAGGCGCTTTCCAGTGAAAGGTCCAGGAGAGGCTGTCAGCCGGATTGGCATCTGCGCCGCAGGGTGTATGGGATACATATTTTCGAGGCCCGTCATTAAAGGTACGGGTGCGCACGGCATCGTCTATGGTAAACGCACCGATCGTTGTATTGCCTGCGTCTTTTAGTGCCAGCCCTACAAATCCGAACTTATCGAATCCAATCTGACGAATCACCACGGTAGCGTCGAACGTTTCGCCGGGGGTGTATCGAAAGGTAGTGTCGCTGAGCGTGAGTTCCAGACTGCCCGGGCCGGCATTGGCCGTGCCGCCGTGACAGCCTGTGCAGCTGGTTTCGCCCGGTGCGCCCGTATGTCCGCCTACTACAGGGGAGTCGCAGGGACCATTGGGGGGTGGGGCGAAATTTGCCAGCCCGAGCAGGACGGCGACGAGGAATGGGACTGCAAATAGTTTGTAAGTCATGGTTTCATTTCTTAAATCAAATATTACTCTGGCTTAGCGAACGCCGTATTGTTCACAAATTCCGGGTCCGTAAGCGTTTTCAAAAACGACACAAGGTCTTCTTTATCCTGTGCCGTCAGGCCCAGACCACCCGGTTGAAGGTTAAACTGTAATATAAATTCGGTGGTCGAGGAGTTTTTTACGCCATGATCATAATGATCAATAACTTCTTCCAGCGTGGAAAAACGTCCATCGTGCATATAGGGGGGAGTTAATGCGATGTTGCGAAGGCTCGGCACCTTGAATCGGCCCTTGTCGGCCTGGTCGTTGGTCACATTACTTCTGCCCTCATCCGTCATTTCTGCGTCGGTGTCCAGGCCGTTGTTCATAAATTCGTCGTTCGTAAAATTGTGTCCGGCGTGGCAATGAAAACATTCCGCGCCTTTTGCACCATTAAATGGGTCAAATTCTGTAAAAAATAACACACGGCCGCGTTCCTCTGATGCTGTCAACGTTGCTGTATTGAGCAAGGTCTGATCAAATTTCGAGTTATTAGACACCATGCTGAACTCAAACTGCTCGATGGCCAGGCCGATGCGTTCCGGCGTTACGGCAGCGTCGCCAAAGGCGCGAATAAACTGGTCTGTATATTTTTTTTCTGCCGCAAGTTTGGCCACTGCATTGGGTAAGGTTTCGTTCATTTCAAGCGGATCCTGGATGGGTTTCAGGGCCTGGTCGCGCACGCGTGGGGAACGACCATCCCAGAACAGCCCATTCTGATGCCAGGCCAGATTCATGATTGCCATAGCCTGGCGCTTTCCAGGCAGGTTTTCCACGCCGATGCTGAATTGCCGGATGTCGGAGAATGCGTCCTGTTGTTGGTGGCAGTCTGCACAAGCTTGTGAACCGTCCTTCGATAGCATAGGTTCGTAAAAAAGCATACGTCCCAATTGTACCCCTGCAACAGTAAGTTTATTATCAGCGGGCAGATCGGGCGTAGGGAAGTCCCCAATATTTAATGGGTAAGGCGTAGGATCGTAGCTAGCGGGTATTTCAACCGGCTCTTTTGTATCGCAAGCAGCATAAAGACAGGCACCAGCCAAAATGGCGAACAACATTTTTTTCATAATTACTTGACTATCATTTCAATAGGTGAAAAACATTGGATTCTTCAATTTCTGAATTCGGGATTGGTGATAAATGTCTGGTCCGTGAGGCTTCGCAGAAACGCCAACAAATCTGCCCGTTCCTGCGCATTCATGCTAAAAGGTTTGAGCAAATTGCTCTTGTTCGGGTGAGGCTTTCCGCCGGTTTGATAATGGTCAATAACGGATTCCAAGGTCGGCAAACTGCCATTGTGCATATAGGGTGCCGTTAGTGCCACATTGCGGAGACTCGGCACTTTGAACATTGCTCGATCAATTTCCAGCCCGGTAAAACTAATGCGTCCGGAGTCCGGGTAGTTTTCGTACAGACCATTGTTGGTAAAGTCCTGATTGGTGAACAGGAAACCAGCATGGCAAGTAGTGCAGTTCAATCTTCCCCCTTGAAACAGCGCGAGTCCACGTCTTTCAGCGGCTGATAATGCATTGGATTTTCCTTGAAAAGCATATTGGTCATAAGGCGAATCGCCGCTTAACAGGGTGCGCTCAAATGCAGCGATAGCCCGTGTTATCACGAAAGCATCTGGTGCGCGTCCGTAGGCTTTTTCGGCCAATACGACATATTCCGGCATTTTTTGCAAGCGCTCTGCCACCAGCAAAATATTGAAATCGAACTCATTGTGTTCCTGAATTGGCACCAGGATTTGCATTTCCAGGGTCGGCACACCGCCCTCCCGGAGGAGCCTTTTCTGGTATGCCACGTTTGAAAGGGAGGGCGAGTTGCGCGACCCGGGGCGATTTTCAATACCCAAACTGACCGCAGTGCTGTCCGAAAATGCGAGGTAGGCAGCATGGCAAGAGCCGCAGGACCGCGTGCTATCAGCAGATAGTACAGGGTCGTAAAACAGCCTCCTCCCCAAGGCCACCCGGCTTTTAGTCAGCACGTTGTCCATAGGGATATCTGGATTCGGAAAACCCGCCGGGACATGCAGCACATATTCATCCGTCTCCGGCGGGTACACGGGTACTTGGTCGTCCTTCCGGCAGCCAGCCAGAAGGACGATCAAGAATCCGATTATAAAATTGACATTGCGCATCAGGCTTGTAGCGGTGGAGGGCTTTTTACCCACTAGTGTTTGACTATCAATTGCTTGCGAGCGAGCAGATGGCTTTTTTCATAAAAAGCAATATGATATAGACCTTCCGAAAGCGTTGCAGTTTCCAGTTGAATGGTACCAGCAATAGACAACCCTGTCAGTTTGCGCACCGTTTGTCCAAGTGTATTGGTCAGGATCAAGTCAATTGTCCCAGAAGCAGGAAGGCTGTATTCCAAGCTTGTCGCGGCATTGGCTGGGTTGGGAGAAGCCTTGATGTTGAGTGAGTTGGCTTGCAAGGCATGCGTAGCCGAGGTTGCAGTCAGGGTGATAAAATTCGCTGTGGCTGCATTGTTCATCATAGAAACATTGGGAGCAAATTTTCCATGCTGGATGAGCGAGCCCGTCATGGCCATATTTTTAAAGAGTTGCGCATAGTCCAATACAAAATGCAAGTGTAATACCCCGTTTTCGGCTTCTTTAATACCTGTTAGATCAAGAGATCTGTAAAGCTCATCAAAGAGGTTATGAAACTCAAAACTGGTTTCCGGCACGCCATCGCCATTGTTGTCCACTTTGCCCTCAATGGCCATGAAGCGGTAGCCTGCTGCCCAGCCCCAGTGCATCGTGGGGTTCTGTGGAGCGAGCGGGTGATTGGCCGGCCACAAAACCGGGTCATTGTGATTGACCGCCTGAGGAACACCAATGTGTAAAGTAACTCCATGGGCAGCGTCTACCGGCCAGAAGCCAAGGTCAAATTCAGCCGCAGGTGTTTTAGCATTCACCAGCAGATACTGATCTGTAAGGGGCATTATCATACCATCAGGGTGATGGATTTCGGCTTCGGAGAGGTAAAACTCGGCGCGGCTGAGTGTTACTTTTTTGTTGTTCCAGATGGAAAAAACAGTCTGGTTGAGCACCAGAGCATCCGCCCCAACCTTGTGGTCGAAAGAAAACACCACATGGTTGTTTTGAGAGAAAGCGGTCGAAACGAAGACGACAAAAAGCAGGAATTGTATGAATAAACGCTTCATTGTGAAATGTTTAGTGAGTGATAAAATAATATTGTTTTAATCGTGACAGATTGAATTCCGCTAAAAGAGCCAGTTTGCACCCGCCCGAATGCCGGTCAAATCAGGTGCTATACCGCTCGGTTTTTTCCATGGCCGCTGGTAAAATCCTTCCAAGGTCAGGTCAAAGCGCGGCGACAGCGGAATTTCTACTCCGCCGTTAAGCGCAAAAATGTTGCGCAAGCGTGTTGGAGCAGTAACCTCAAAAAGATCTTTTTTAATGATTCCGGTGTGCTCGTCTGTTATTTCGTATTCCACCGTGTAGGGCAGCACCGTAAGGCCGCTCCAGCCCAAGCCCAGATAGGGCCGCAATTCGCCCGGCTGCGCAAAAGAATAGCGGGAACCCAAACCGAATTGCCGAAATTTTTGCCCTGTTATGTCCATTTCCGTAAGATGAGACCCTGGATGCGGAGACGGCAACGCGGGCGCACCCAATATGGCTCCAGGTTCGTGTGCTTTGTAGTGCATACTGCCCATGCCAATATCCGCAGTCATACTCCAATGCCTCGAAAACCCGATCTGACCGTGCAGATTATAAGAAAAACCGCCTTGGTGCATCAGGCCAGCACTGTTGGCATAAAGCCAGCCGATGTTTGCGCCGGCTTTGAAAAACTTAGGACGCAGGGCATCACTGAATTTTGTCGCGAAAGTTTTGGTAGGCTTCTTCGATTCTGGTAAGGTCGTGTTTACGCTATCGGGTGTGGAAAGTACAAGATTAGGCCTTTTGAGCAATGCCGAGTCATTGTGTTCCTGGTGCGTAGAGACAGCGTCAACCAAAGTTGAATCCAAGACAGCTTTGTATTGTTCAGCGTGTAAAATTGAGTTAGCGGCATGACCAGTCTCTGTTATTTTTTCATTGACCAATACATCGTTTCGGATAGGATCATTCACTTGACTCGCCCCGCTTATCGCCATTTCAGTTTGGGCAATAGGAGTTGTTTGCGCCATTTTTATTGCTGGAGTCTGTACATAAATGGCCCGCCAAAGGGTATCATGAATGGTCGGCGGTAGTGAGGCGGGTGGTATTACCGCAACGGATATCTGAAAACTGGCTACCTGCGCTTCCAGCGTTGCAATGGCTGTTCTATCGCCTAGGCTGGACTGCCACCAAGCCGCATTGCTCAGGAGCATCGCCGTGAGCAACAACAATGGCAGCACGATGGTGCGCCGCTGCCGGGGCTGGTGGGGCAAAGCAGCGTTCAGGCGTTCGCCCAACGATGCCCAATCGGCCTCCCGATGTGTATCAGAAGGCCGCATTTCAGCCATCTTGTTTTTCAACAGGTCAAAAAAGTGATTGTCTGCCATATTATTATTTCAATTGCCGTGTATCAGTTCGTTGGTCATCATTTGCTTCAATTTAGCGCGCGCTTTCGAGAGGTTGGATTTCGATGCGCCAACAGAGATACCGAGCAACTCGGCTATCTCTGGGTGTGTATGCCCTTCCAGCGCAAAAAGGTTGATCGCCAGACGATATGCCGGAGGAAGTTTTTGAATCAGCACCAAAACTTCTTCCGCCTCCATTTTTGAGAGAAAATCATCATCAACGCTGATATCCAATCCATCGGTGGTGTCTTGCGCGACGAGGTCGTTCAGATGTTTGTGGTAATGATTGATGGCCGTGCGAACCACGATAGTCCGCAACCATGTTGTGAAAGAAAATGACTCGTCGTAGCGCCCGATGCCCGTGAAAACTTTGATGAAGGCATCATTTAATACTTCCCGTGCTTCCGTTTCGAGGCTACAGTATGGCAATGCCACCGACAACGCATAACCATAGAAGCGGTCATACAGAATTTTTTGGCTGCTCCGGTCATTGTTCCTGCAACCGTTCAGGATATGCTGCAATCCTTTGTTTTTCACGTTTGAGCGTATATTCAGCAAAATTGGGACGGTAGTTGCTTGCCTGAACTTTTTTTCTCTGCTTATTTTTATCAATTGCCATTTTAGGCAGCCGAAGGGCCTTCGTTTTTAGGCGGCTGGATAGTTACAAATAATATTAATACGATGCTTAGCGGCTCGTGAAACTTTTTCAATCTTAAAATTTAACATTCGCCAAATTAACATTTCCCCATCTTGCATCGTCTTTGCCGCGCACCGGTTTTTTTTCTCACATCTTTCACTTCCTCATTCTTTCACTTATGGGCGATTTCAAACTTTCCCGCAGGCGATTTATCAAAAAAATGGCCCCTTTACCCGCCGAAGCCTTGACGAAGGCGGGTGTATTAACCTCCGTAACCTCCCCGCCTGTCAAGCCTTGGTTGACAGGAGCGAAGGTGGGTGTAAATGTTCACATAGAACATTTACCTGCAGCATTTCAATACACCGAAAGGTTTGATGCTCAGAACGAATTCACCCTTCAAGGTGGCCTCGACCCTTACCAAGGCCCTTGGACAAAGGCAGAAGCGGCCCATTTGTTGCGTCGCACCACGTTTGGCCTGAAAAAAGCACACCTCGATCAAATGCTTGCGCTCGGAACCGCCGAGGCAGCAGTAGATGCAGTGCTCAATGTGCCGACTATGCTTCCCACGCCACCGATTAACAATTACAACAATCTTGGTGCAGTGCCACCTTATGCCGACCCCAATGTTCCGTCTGGACAAACCTGGGTCAATGCACCTTATGATGTGAACGCCGAGGGCTACCGCATCGAAAGTTGGCGTGGCTGGTGGCTCAACCGAATGATAGAGGGGGATGCCAATATTCAGGAGAAAATGACGCTCTTCTGGCACAATCACTTTGCCACCAAAAGTGAGGCGATATTTCATGGGAGAACTGTTTACAACCACAATATTATGTTGCGGGCGAATGCCTTAGGTAATTTCAAAACCTTTGTGAAAACCGTGACGCTTGACCCATTGATGCTCTATTTTCTCAATGGCTACCTCAACAATGTGGGCTCGCCGGATGAAAATTATTCGCGTGAACTTCAAGAATTATTTACCGTAGGCAAGGAGTCTGCCAATACCTATTCGGAAGATGATGTGGTGGTGGCAGCACGCATATTAACCGGTTGGACGCTTAATCCTCAAACGCTGGAGACGGTTTTCCTTCCTCAGCTGCATGATGCGGGTTTCAAGGTGTTTTCTTCTTTCTACAACAACACGATCATTCAAGGCAGCAGCAATGGGGATGCAGAATTGGATGCACTCTTGAACATGATTTTCCAAAAGGAAGAGGTTTCACTTTTTATGTGCCGGGAGATTTACCGCTTTTTTGTTTACTACAAGATTGATGCAGACGTAGAAGCAAATGTAATTGTTCCCTTGGCACAGATTTTCCGAGACAACAACTACGAAATTGCACCCATGATGCGTGCCTTGCTTTTGAGCGAGCACTTCTTTGATGCCGTGAACAAGGGATGTCAAATTAAAACACCACTGGATTTAACTGCGGGCGTTTTGCGCAACTACAACCTGAGTCTCCCCAGTCCCACCTTATACGACCAATACTTTATTCGCCTGAGTATCAACTTTTTCTGTGGCGCTTTGCAAATGTTGCCGGGCGATCCTCCCAATGTGGCTGGCTGGCCGGCTTACCGGCAATCGCCCAATTTTTATCGGGTGTGGATCAGCAGCGATACCATTCGCAATCGCAATATTCTCACAGATGTAATGGCATTTGCTGGGGTAGATGTTGGAACCGAGAAATTGATTATCAACCATATTGCTTTTGCAGCCCAGTTCTCAAACCCGTCTGACCCCAACGTTTTGGTTGATGAAACACTGGCCTTGTTGTTTCCTATGCCGGTTTCCTTGTTGAAAAAGACATTCCTCAAAAGTATTCTCCTCTCCGGTCAATTTAGTGACCATTATTGGACAGACGCTTGGAATGCTTACATCAACAACCCCAACGACCCAATGGCCTTCCAAACCGTTTGGTTCCGGTTGGCAAGTATGCACAAGTACATCATGAATTTGGCTGAATATCAATTGATCTAAAACTATGAAAAGAAGAAATTTTCTCCGCAATACGGGCCTCGCTGCTGCATGGGCGACCTTCCAGCACCAAGGCTTTGCCATGAATACCATGGCACAAGTGCCGTTCCTCCGTGCCTTGGCAGAAGGGGGCAACCCACAGGACCGCGTGTTGGTACTCATCCAGCTCAATGGCGGCAACGACGGCCTCAACACATTCATTCCTTTGGATCAGTACGACAACCTTGCGGCCAACCGCGCCAATGTCCTGATCAATGAAAACCAGATTCTTAATCTGGATGGCACGATCAAAAATGGACTTCATCCGAGCATGACTGCCCTGCGTGATATGTACAACGATGGGCTTGTGTCGGTGGTCCAAAATGTGGGCTACCCCAATCAAGACTATTCGCACTTCCGTTCAACCGACATCTGGATGTCAGGCTCTGATTCGGATCAATACCTCGAAACAGGTTGGGCCGGCCGTTATTTGCAGGGACAACACCCCTTGTACCCCGATGGTTATCCCAATTCAGACAATCCTGACCCGCTCGCCATTCAAATCGGGTCTGTGGTGTCGCTCGCTTTGATGGGAACCTCCGTGCCAGTCGGCATGGGCATCTCTGACCCAACTGCCTTCTATCAATTTGTGAGCGATATTCCGGAGCCAGCACCGAATACACCTTATGGCCAGGAGTTGGAGTTCATTCGCCTCGTGACGCAACAAGCACAGGTGTATTATGATACGGTGAAAAATGCTGCCGAAAACGGTCAAAATTTGGCAGCCTACCCGGCTCAAAACAACTTGGCCGATCAGCTGCGCATTGTTGCCCAATTGATTAGCGGCGGTTTGAAAACTCCGATCTATATCGTTGAGTTGGGAGGGTTCGACACCCATAGTGAACAGGTAGATGGCACATTCGGCAATGCAGAGGGCTTTCATGCGAATTTACTGCGCAGGGTGTCAGAGGCTGTTGGAGCATTCCAAAAGGACTTGCAACTTTTGGGCGTAGACGACCGGGTGGCCGGCATGACCTTCTCGGAATTTGGCCGTACCGTTGGTTCTAATGGAAGTATTGGAACGGACCACGGAGCCGCAGCGCCTTTGTTTGTATTTGGAAAGGAAGTCATCCCGGGTATTATTGGCGACAATCCTGTAATACCAAGCACACCGTTGGTTTCTTATGATGTGGACATGCAGCACGATTTTCGTTCCATCTATGCCAGCGCTTTGAAAGACTGGTTTGGCATTGCAAATCCAGAGAGTATTCTTGGCCAGCAATTCCCAATTTTGCCGATCTTCAAGGCTGGTCAGTCGGGCACACAGGTGATTCACAAGCCTGATTTGATAGAAGTAGGCAATTACCCTAACCCATTCCACGGCGGCACCACTTTCACTTTCACGAGCGAAGGTGGTTATGTGGTGATTTCTTTGATGGATTTGAGTGGGCGTGTGCTACAGACTGTGGCCGAAGGCACCTATCCTTCTGGCACCCACCGCGTTACCTACAACCGCAACGACCTCCGTCCGGGCAATTACTTTTATCAGGTAAAGGTGAATGGCTCGACAGTGACGAAAATGTTGGTGGTGATTTGAGCAGCCGCCCAACGATTTTGAACTGCAAAAGAGCACAAAAGAGCACAAAAGATGTATATTGTGTCCTTTTGTGCCTTTTGTGGTTCAAAAAAAAGGCCCTCCATTTGAGCGTATTTTTTTCATAAAAAAAACGATTCGTCTGTTTTTGACCACAGCCATTGGTGGTTGACTATCTTTGCCCGCCCAAATAACCACCAACCGTCAATCAAACTATCGTCCCATGAGTTGGTACAAACGCTTGCGCGAGGGCATCACCACCGCCACCAAGTCTAAAAAAGACGTGCCGGAAGGCATCTGGTTCCAATGCAAAAAATGCAAGGAGACCAGCACGACGAAACAGCTCCACGACAACTACTACAAGTGCCCAAAGTGTGATTACCACACTGCCATTGGGTCTGAAGAGTATTTCGAGATACTCTTTGATAACCACGACTATATTACCCTGCATGACGATCTGATCTCGGTAGATTTCCTAAACTTTACCGACCTTAAACCTTACGACAAACGGCTCGAAGACAGCCGTAAAAAGACAGGGCTCAATGATGCGCTCGCCATCGGTGCAGGCAACGTAAACGGCCACAAACTTGTGGTGGCGGCCATGGATTTCAAATTTATTGGAGGCTCCATGGGTGCAGTCGTGGGAGAAAAAATCTCACTCGCAATTGACTATTGTCTTGAAGTCAAAAGCCCGCTGCTTATTATTTCTCGAACAGGTGGAGCCCGTATGATGGAAAGTGCTTTTTCACTGATGCAAATGGCAAAAACCAGTGCCAAACTTACCCTGCTCGCCAAGGCTCGGCTGCCTTATTTCTCGCTTATGACCGATCCTACTACGGGGGGGGTCACAGCCTCATTTGCTATGCTCGGTGATGTACATTTGGCTGAGCCTGAAGCGCTTATCGGTTTTGCCGGGCCACGAGTAATTCGCGAAACCATCAAGCGCGACCTGCCAGAGGGTTTCCAGACTTCCGAATTTTTATTGGAAAACGGTTTTGTAGACTTGGTAGTTAATCGCAAGGACCTGAAGGAAACCCTGAGCGATTTGCTTGCGTTTTTTGACAAATGACCATTTTTGAAACACCCCGGTTGCTGGTTCGCCCTCTCCTAGATTTGGATTTTGCTGGCATATACCGTTTGTTGAGCGATCCCGAAATCATGCGCTACATCCGTGCACCTTTTACCGAAGAACAGCAAGCCCGCGACCGTATGTAGTTCTGGAACGAAATGCCTCCTAGTACCTACCTTCGCGCTCCTTTTTATGAGCAACCTTTCCCACCTCCTTGACGCTTACCACAAACACCCTTCGGTGTTAAAAATCTCTCAAAGTCTTGAAAGTCAGGCCAATTCGGCGCGAATAAAACTTACCGGACTCACGGGCGCGCAAGAATCTTTTGTGGTAGCAGCCACTGTCAAAAATCAAAAATCAAAAGTTAACCCTTGCCACCTTTTTATTGCCAACTCTAAAGAGGAAGCAGCCTATCGGCAAAATGACCTTGAAGGGCTTTTGGATGACCAGGCTGTCTACTTTTTCCCCGATTCATTCAAACGTCCAGCTTTTTTTGACGACTTGAATCCAACCCAGATGCTGCAACGTTCGGAGGTGATCAGTAAAATGACCGTCACGCCCTCCCTTGAGCGGGAGGGATGGGGAGGCGTTGTGGTGACCTACCCCGAAGCATTGTTTGAAAAAGTAGTGATGCCTGAAGTGCTCAACCAAAGCCGAATCGAGGTAAAAAAAGGAGAAAAACTCGACGCCGATTTTGTGATTCAAGTGCTGGTGGAATACGGTTTCGAGCGCGCTGATTTTGTTTTTGAACCAGGGCAATTCTCTATTCGTGGAGGCATTATTGACCTTTTTTCTTTCGGCAATGAACTGCCTTACCGCATTGAACTCTTTGATGACGAAGTAGATACGATCCGAACCTTTGACCCTACCACGCAGCTTTCGCAACGCAATCTTTCCTCGCTTAGCATTGTGCCAAACCTCAGCACCCGGTTTCGGCAAGACCAAAAGGTTTCACTTTTCCGAATCCTGCCAGCCGATACGATTATTTGGGTAAAAGACTATCAATTCCTGCTTGATCGGCTGCAATATTGTTTCGAGCGGGCAGAGCAATTTGCATCCAAGCTTACGGCTTTGGATGCTGCAGATTTGCGGGAAATGTTTCGAGACCGGGCATTCCTTTACCCTGGAGAGGTGACAGAGGATATTGCGGAGCGGGCGATGATCTATTTGACAGGATTTGCATGATTGGACAAGATTTACAGGAATTTCGAGTGCGTAAATCCTGTAAATATTGTCAAATTTTCACCAGCATCTTCGTGGCTTGCCCAGTGGCTGTTTCTAGTTTGCAATAGTAGATTCCCGCAGTGAATCCTTGCATATCCAGATGGATTTGCCCTTCTGCCCGGCTGTTAAAAGCTTTTTCAAAAACAATTTTGCCGGATTGATTCACAACACTCAAACGTCCTGCTTGAGGTGATTGGGCTTTCCAGTTTAGGAAGGCGAAATCATGGACAGGGTTGGGCAAAATATTGAAGTAATGGAAATTGGACAAATTGGAAGATGAAACCTTGGTGTTGGTAACCAGTATGTCATCTATTTGCAATTGGAAATCGTCATAAGAATCGTGTAAAAAAGCGATATAAATGGTTTGTTCCGCATAGCCAGCAAGCTTTACGCTGTGCGGTTCCAATTTGCCATGGTAAAAATTCCCTTGCGGCTCAGCATCAACAAAAAAGTAGTCTGGGTCGGTATAACCATTGGCGTGGATGTAGCCGTTGGAAAAGGTGTAGTCGTTCAGGTCAAGTGAACCGTTTTGGGGTGAAAGGATGGTTTGAGCAGCGCTGAATAGCGTATCGCTAAAGGCTGCGGGCAGATTTGAGCCGGTAGAGACAAGCACCCGGTAACCGTCCATGAAATCGGGGCCGTAATACGACAAGGAACGCCAGCAAAGCCAATAGGTGCTGTCTGGGATATAAACTGGGGTGGTAATGAGCCAGTTTTTGTTTTGCGGATTGGTGGATTGCAGGAAGGAGCAACTGGTAAAAGCATCGTTGTTGGCCATATTGGGGTTAATAAAGCCTAAGTCGCTTTCCCAGTACCAGCCTTTTGGTGTAACTCCATTGCTCACACAGAGCCCTGTTTTATTGTCTTGGTCGTAGTTTACCCAATGAATGTCGTCGCCGGTTGGCTGTGTCAACATGGTGTCGACAGGGTCAAGAAGCCCCTCAAAACTGTGCTGCAACAGGGTGTCAGGCGAACGGTCGCCTGCTTGTCCAAAAAGTGGGACAGAAAGAAAAATTAGGGCAAAAAAAGTACAAGAAGTCCTCATGGGGAGCGATTTAAAAGTGAAATGTTTTGCGTTTCATCTGACAGACGTGCTGCTGTTGACTAAGCGTTGGTGCTGGACAATTCTTTTTCCAATCGGTCGCGATCCACGGGCACTACTCCTGGCAATTCACAAACTTGTCCACCCGCCAAATTGGAAAGCATGGCCACTGTTTCCAAATCCAATCCTGCTGCGAGGCCCATCGCAGCTATGCTGATGACGGTATCGCCAGCTCCGCTTACATCGGAGATGTTGCGCGGTGTGGTGGGATAGCATTTTCCTCCCGTTCCACCATCCAAAAATAATCCTTTTTCAGATAATGTGAGCATGTTATATGGGCTGCCAAGTTTTTCGCGCAGAAAATCGGAGGCTTTTTGCAGGGACACTTCGTCCGTCGTAATAGGGAAGGAACTGCTTTCGCGCACTTCTTTCAAATTGGGTTTGAACAGATTAACCCCTTTGTACGCAAAAAAATTGGCTTTTTTAGGGTCAGCGGCTGTGAAAATCCCCCTATGTTTTGCTTCGTGAATAATGTTGCTAATCACCCATTCTGTAAGCACGCCCTTGTTGTAATCTTGCAATATAATGACTTTGATTGGTTCGAGGTCCAAAATGGCCCGCACCTTAGTCATCAGATGCTCTGCTTCCTCAAGTTCGAGGTCGTGATTGTCTTCGCGATCAATCCGCAACATTTGTTGGTGATTGCCTAGGATGCGGGTTTTGACCGTAGTCCGACGCTTAGAAGACTTCAGTATCCCATTTTGGGGCAAATGGTGCGCTGCAAGTTTTTCAATAAATTTAGTGCCGTCTTCATCTGCACCGATCACACTGCACATAAAAGCGCGGCTTCTGAGCGCCTGAACGTTCAGCGCAACGTTTGCGGCCCCGCCAAGACGGTCTTCTGTCCCATTTTCCAATACCACGGGTACGGGCGCTTCAGGTGAAATCCGGCTCACCGAACCCCTCAGGTAACGGTCAATCATCACATCCCCTACGATGAGGACGTTCTGGTTTTCAATTTTTTGTAGAATGCTCATTTTTGTCTTTCAAATTTCTTCCTCCAATAACGCATCAAACCAGCCACCGACATGAAGGCGGGATTCGCCGCTTCATATCTTGCCAGGTCTTCAGGTGCTACGCCTGCGGTCAACAGTTCTGCTTTGACAAATGCTTGAAATTGAGGTACCATGGAATCAGGTGCCGTATTAGCCTCTGCGTAGGGACGCATCCATTCGGCCCAGCTCAGCAAACGTTTTTCAAGCGCATCAAGGTGGGTGCTTTTATCGCTAATTTCCCCAAAATGAGTCAGGAACAATCTTTCTGAAGGTAATTCGCGCATCAGATTTATAGAATCGAGCCAATCTTCTACCTGAATATCGGGCGGTGGGCAAGGGGGCATTGTTGGGCCACCGTCCATGCAGACGCCCGCCACGTCGCCGGTAAATAAAACCGGTTCATCCGGCTGTTCGGCAGGGCATACTTCCCAGGCAATGTGATGCACTGCATGACCGGGTGTGTACCAGGCAGTAAGACGAAGCCCAAGCACTTCTATGATTTCACCGTGTTCTGGTGCATGCAATTGGTTTTCAGGGATAGGCCGCATCTCGCCCCACAGCCGATCCATCTCATCACCATAGATCATCCGGGCCGAGCTATAGAGCTTTTCTGGTTGGGCGAGGTGGGGCAAACCTTTCGGGTGTACAAAAATTGTTGCGCCCTGTTCGGCAAATGCCCAAGCTGCGCCCGCGTGGTCAAAATGGATATGAGAGAGAAAAATATGCTGAAAATCAGCCATTTTCCAGCCATTTTCAGCCAGATTTTTTTGCAAATGGGGTAGGGTAGAGGCGGGGCCGCATTCTACCAGCGCCAGCCCCCCGGGGCCTTCCACCACAAAAACAGCGATGGATTTTTCGATCCCCAAAAATTGTAAGTCCAGGGTGTGAATTTTCATGAAGCAAAGGTAGGGAGGGGAATATCAAATCCCTCAATCCCCCAATCCGTACATCCACAAATAAATACATTCACAATTCCACAAACAAAAAACACCTGCAACGCCGACTGGCATTGCAGGTGTTTAATTTTTTTCACAGAGAAATTACTTCTCTGTGCGGGAGGTTTTGGTGTCCAGAACGTCCTTGCGGAGATCGGTAGCCAATGCCTTCAGTTCTTGCATTGCTTTCCGTACGCGTGCTCCGGCAGCATTGTTGCCACCGTAGAATTTGTTCACGTCTCCTTCGATTTCGGCTACCTTTGATTTGATGTCGTCAAAAATTTTGCTCATGATTTTGATTGGTAAAAAGTTAGCAAATAAGGCCGTAAAAGTATGCTTTTATGCCAACTTCCAAACCATAGACATGTTTTTGAAAAAAAATCGTGTGCACATTGTCAAATAAAAAGGTCGACAGAAATACCGAACAAGTTGGAAGCCAACTGAATAGGAAGATTAATGCCCTTTTCTCCCCCTTGTTTTTGTGGTCGTCTTTTTTACACCAGTATTGCCGTTTCTCCCCTTTTTTGCGGTTGTGGTAGTGGTTTTTGACTTTTGAACCTGGCCATTTCTCTTCGTGGTGGTGGTCGTTTTTTTACCTGCCACAGCCCCGTTTTTGCCCCTCGCAGCCACTACGTTGGTGGTCCGGGAGTGTACTACCCTTGAATGGGCGCGGTGTGGCGCGTACACGGCATGGGCGCGGTGTACTCGGTGCGTACGGACCACATGATAATGCGTGCGATAGGGCACTGCTCTCCCATGAAATGCCCGCCAAGGGTGTGGCCTCCAAGGTCTAAACCAAGTGGGGTACATCCGCCACCGCCAAGGCGAAACCCATACGCGGTAGCCTGGGGCGTACATGAAACGAACGGGTCTCCACATCCAAACGTTCACTACGATACGCACGGGCCCTCTGTTTGCAGCGGGGCCCTTGTCTTTGCCATTTTTCACCTTTTCTTCTTCAAAAGGCTCTGCGATGGTTTGTGCCCCATACAAGGCTTCGTCCCCAATGATTTGAAGAATTGCATTTTCATCGCCTTGTTTTTCGATTTCTATAACGGCCACATCCTGCGATTCTTTTTCGCTGACAGCTACTTGCAACACAAGTGCGTGTACATCGCCAGTGGTATTGTCCACGACACGGATGTAGTCAATCTCACCATCTTCGTTCAGGTCAAGGTTGTTGACGTCGTTGTTTTCGGTGTTCAGGCGTTTTTCAAAATCTTCGGGAGAGTCGGATTTTTTGAACAGTTCAATGGCCGCTTCGAGGCTAAAATGGTCGCCCGGAAGACCAGTGCTGTCGGACTCCATGTCACTTTGAGCAAACAAAGGGATGGAAAACAACAAAAGAGCCAATGCACTCAAAAAGGGGGATAATTTCAGTTTTTTCATACTGTAGAAATGATTTGTTTGTGAACAGTGTACGGGCTTGGATGGGGAAGCGGGGGAGAGGTTTAATGCAGAGGTTGTGAATTTTTGGGAAAGGGGCATTGATCGCCAGGGTTACTAAACCTCCAAGGTTTAGTAACCCTGGAATGGTGTCTGGATACCTACAAGCCTTATCCTTGCGACAGCAAAACCAAGGCGGACAATACGGT
>JBBQSW010000008.1:0-22076 GCA_038213575.1 Chitinophagales bacterium
TGCACATCGCCCAACAGGTTGCGGACGAAGTGTTGCATTTCGTTTTTGTTCTCTGCGGTGCTTACTTTTTGAAATCCCATATTTTATCGAGTGTTTGCCTGCATACCGACTGGCAGCAATTTATTCGTGGCAAAAGTGTGAAACGAAATGCATAAGGCCAAATATTTATTCAATTTATGCAAAATGGAGTAGTTGATGACCCCGTTAAAAAAAGAGGAAAGGCAAATTTACCTCCACATAGGAATTAAATTTACCTTTGTGCTGTTCGGCGACGGACGCGGGCTTGTAGCTCAGTTGGTTAGAGCAGCTGACTCATAATCAGACGGTCGCGGGTTCAATTCCTGCCAGGCCCACCTTGAAAATCAACGAGTTATGCGGGGTAACCTGCATAACTCGTTTTGTATTTACATACATTTTACATACAAATGGGCTTCAAATGGGAAAATTTGGGGCGTTTTGTGCGGTTTCTACGCCCTCTATCAAGCCGCCATTTCCATTTTTTACCCTTTTTCCTGACATCTAAACATCCGATGGTCTGCCCGATTGGTAGCAGACCTGAATAGCACATAGAAAGAAGTCCCTCGCAATCAATTGCGAGGGACTTCTTTTGTGACAAGAAAATAAACTTCTAAATATCACAAATCAAGAATATCTAAAAGCAAAATATCTAACGCATCCATTATACTATCGGGCAAAACCCCAATTTTTCCTGTAATTCTATCATGGGATACCGAACGCATTTGATGCAATAAAATCATCGAATCTTCTGTCAAGCCTCCAACCCCTGCCGAAACCAAAACACTTGTAGGCGAGAGGTAAGGCTTAGGCTTACTTGTGCAGGGTGCAATCAAGGCTAACTTTAGAGAGCCAAAATTGGAAAGGACTACGCAAGGTCTTTTTTTACCTTGTTCATGTCCTTTCACTTCATCAGGAGGATTTCCGAGGTCTACCCACACTAAGTCGCCCTTTTGGTAACTATTGTTCATTGAAAGGTTTGTGAGAATTCAAAAAATCCAGTCTCAGCCAAAGTTCGCTCTTCCTCTAAATCGTCTTGGGAAATTGGCTCAGCCCATTGAATTGCATTCGCACTACCTTTTTTAGGTAAAATACCTAACTGTCGAGCAGATACCCCAAAATCTTGCCCAGCCTTTGACACAAGCGAAGCAAGTTCTTCCAGGGATTCGTTTTGTGGCAAGGGTTTCCCGTCCTGTGTCAAACTATCAATTGCAATCAAACCCAGTTCAAAAAACATTGAACTGTGAACATAGTTTATCAAAGTCTCACCCTGTGGCAAATAACTTAATGTCACTAAGAAACCCTCATAATTAGGGAAAAGGGGCTCTTGGGCATTGCCAAACTTGGGCATCGAGTTAGAATGGTTATCTGCTAAACTTCGCATTACACGGTCATAAATGCGCATGGAAAAACGCATTGCTTCTAAAAGATGGGCAAGACCTTTTCCATCTTTTTTTCGCATCAATTTACCATAAATTATTTCATTTGCCTCAAGGTAATCTTGGAAAGACACCCGATTTTCAGCAAGGATTTTCAATCGAATGTGAAATAAATCAGGAAGAAGTTTGCAGAAATCTGACTTGAAGTAATTAGGGTGCTGAAGTGCAGCGTTAACAGCATCTTTCAACTTTCCAAATTCGGCTTGAGTAGTGTTTCCCGCCTTCTCATATTCATGCGGCAAAGGGAACATAGCAAAATTTCCGTTCCGGGTAGTCATGGAGAAAAAAGATTTTGGCGACGGTGGGTTAAACAGGAAATGGGAGACAAAGATGCGTCCTAAACAGAGGACATTAGCAGCAAACGAAAATTATTTTCAAATTATTTTTTGAAACAGCAAAAGTGATATTGAAATGACGAGGCATTCCTTAAGTCTATTTTTCTTTAAAAATACGTTGTTTTAGAGGCTTTAACCCTTTCTCCCCCCAAACATCGGCGCACTATACTCCTCATACAACCCAAACAAAAACTCAATCCTCCCCAACTCATTGGCAAACGCTTGCGGGCGGTAGCACAAGTATACTGCTTTGTCCAGGGCTTGGTGAGCGCGTACCAAGTCGGGCGGCATGGTCACGGGGTCGTACAAGTCATCGAGGGCGCGGGACTTGATTTCGTTCCAACTTAGTGGCATAGGGTGGGCGTGTTAGGGTGGGTGGCAAACATAACGTGTAGGAGAAAAATGGAGGGTAGAAAAGTCAACCTATCTGATTTGGAAAGTGCCGCGCATCCAATAGGCTGTCATTACGATTTGGCTACGCACAAACTTACTTTCCAATACAAAAAGTAATGTGTATTGAAAATCAAAGAGTTATGAAAATTAGGTACAAATGGGGTACATAATTGCTAAAATGGCCTGTTTTGAGCCCTTTGATTGTGGAAAAAGGATACTCAAAGTGAATCTTTAAAAGCAGTCAGTTCCGCTTTTAAACCCTCCGGGGTGAAGGTGGAATTGACAACGCATTGAAGCTGTTTTTTCAATTCCTCATTTTTCAAAGTTGTAATTGAGGCAACAGCGAAAGGGTCTGTTGCACTGGCATAGTTGGTTAGGTCTGCTACTTCAAGTTTGCGAACATTCTCACGAAAAAAAATATACGTCTCCTTGTCAAAGGAGAAATTGCCATCGCCAATAACTTCCCCCGCAGGGAAATGATAGTAAGTAGAAATTCTTGGATCGAAGTAACACCCGCTTCCAGTAGCGGAAACGTTCATTTTATTCTGACTTGTGGTAAGGGAAGAAATGACGTACGCACCGCCGTCATTCCCTAACAAGACAAACAAATATTTGTCTCGTGTATTGCCGTCTTCAAATTGAAAATCTTTGATACGGACGAGATTTCCAGGGGCAAAGACATCAGGCATCCTGCTGCAATTTGGTTTCGTAAAGGATTTTATGGAAGGCCAGAGATTCAAATGCCGATTGAGCGGCCATTTTTAGGAACTCGTCATCCTCAATCAAGTCAGAAAAATCAATAATGCAGTTGGATGTGTTTTGGAAAAGTTCAAAATTGGTGTCCAACTTGTGTTCTTCTACCGCTTTGTGCCAAAGGGAGCCTTCTTCATGCAGGAAATCTATCAACTCGGTGGCATTCAGATTACCAAACTGTTTTATCACCCGGTTAAGCAACTCGATTTCATAACCAGACAGCATGGATAAATCATTTTCCCCTTTGGCCTCAATAAACACTTCTTCTTGTCCTGGACGGCGAGGGCTTTCTTGTCTTTTAATATGAATGTAACAATCCAGCGAGACCAGGTGGCTGCCGATGGTCATTTTTTCTCCATGCTTGATTTCCTGGTAAATCTCTGCTGGAACCGGACCGCGTTTCCAAACACGGTATTCAAGCCAAGTAATCGGGGTGCCGGTCTCCCGCATTGCTGTTTCATCCGTGATGTACAACAATTTGAGTAATTTGGTCAATGATAAATGCGGTATTTGGGCAGCAAAATGCCGAACAACAGTACCAATTTTATCATTGAGCAAGGCGCGGAACATAGGCAAGGTTTTGATTTTCAGTGTAAAGATAAAACAAAAAACAAAAAAAGCAGCCTTTTTGTTTCATTACGAAGCAATTCGTGTTAATTTTCAAAGGGTATGACAAAAACAGAAACAATTAATTTTTGTGCCAAAAGCCACTACTTTGCACTTACTACTCCTTGAAACGCTTGGTCCAGCAATCCGAGCTGAGCCGTTTTCATGGTTTCTTTACGAGTCCAGTGCTAAAACAATTTCGTGGCGGTTCCATGCTTTGTTTCTTATTTAGCCCTTTTCTTTTTCTGTATTCCCCCCCCAAACATGGGCGCCGTGTACTCCTCATACAACCCAAACAAAAACTCAATCCTCCCCAACTCATTGGCGAACGCTTGCGGACGATAGCACAAGTCTACCGCTTAGTTCAGGGCTTGGTGAGCGCGTACCAGGTCGGGCGGCATGGTCACGGGGTCGTACAAGTCGGCGAGGGCGCGGGACTTGATTTCGTTCCAACTTAGTGGCATAGGGTGGGCGTGTATAGGTGTGAGCGGGTGGGCAAATGTAATCAGTAGCCCGAAAACTTTCAGTCCTGAAAACGCTCTTTGCAAAACGCCCGCCTTTTGCCCTGCTCAGCGACAAATTCCGATTTTTCCGAAACCTATAAAAGAGGCGCGGGAAACCTGCCAACCCGTCCAACTTAACCAACTTGGGGTTTCATATAAAAAGGGAACTTTCCGAACATTCCGAACGCTATAAAAAAGGGAAGTAGCCAATGCTTCCAGTCTCTTCTTCTTCCACCGACCAACGAATGCTACCCGTCACGGTATCACCAGGGGCGGCCAAAGCCTCCCTGAAAATGCCGATTGAAAGCGAAGTGCAATTTTCTAAAATGATTGCCATTGGCTGAAATCTCTACCGATTTAGGTGCTTTGGGAACGCGGCGGGCTTAATCCCATGTGCAACGTTTTTTTGTTGTTTGAATGCACTAACCCAATACCCACTGAATACTTTTTAGTCCTTTAATTTTTAAACCCTTTCCGTGCTGAAGGGTTTCCTATTTTTGAGCCAGAAAATTCATTCATCATTGAATTGTTTTCCGGCTCAAAAGCCAAAACTGTCTGTAATGAAGTATTTATTCCTGTTTTTACTATCGGCACTTTCTCTTTTTTCTTGCAGGAAAACGGATAAAAATGCTGGTGCGCCTAATGGCGCTCCTTCTACGAAAGGGGCGGCTCTTAGTGTTACCACGGTAGAAGGGTTTGTGGCAAAGCCCACGGTGCTCACCGAGCGCGTGACCGCCAGCGGCAACCTCCTGCCTGCCGAAGAAACTGAACTGCATCCAGAGGCATCGGGACGTGTTGTGCGCATAAATTTGCCCGAAGGGCGCTCGGTACGCAAGGGCGATTTGCTCCTGAAAATTTTTGACGAGGACCTTAAAACCCAACTCCGCAAACTCGAAACGCAACTTAAGCAAGCCGAGATTACCGAACAGCGACTCGCCGAACTGCTTAAAGTGAAAGGGGTGAGCCAACAAGAATACGATCTATCGGTGCTTCAAGCCCAAACTTTCCGGGCAGACATTGAACTGCTTCGTGTCAACGTAAGCAAGACCGAGCTCCGCGCACCTTACGATGGAATTTTGGGTCTGCGGCGCATCAGCCCAGGCGCCTACGTCACGCCTGCCACGATTATTGCGACGCTCCGCTCCGCTTCGGCACTCAAGCTTGATTTTGCTGTTCCAGAAAAATACAGCCAGCAGATCCGTATTGGTCAGCCCTTGGAATTCACGGTAGAGGGCAACGGAGTTAAGCAAAAAGCGACGGTTCAAGCAACAGAACAACGGATTGCGGAAGGCTCGCGCGACCTCCAAGTGCGGGCTACCGTGGCCAATAGCCGAGGGCTTTTGCCGGGTGCTTTTGCGGAAGTAAACCTTGCACTTGGCAACAACGCCTCCGCCTTGCTCATTCCCAATCAAGCGATTATCCCGCAGGCTCGCGATAAAAAAGTAATCCTTTGCAAAAACGGGAAAGCGAAATTCGTGGTGGTAAAAACGGGCGTTCGGCAGGCAGGTATGATCGAAATCACCGAAGGTATTCAAGCAGGCGACACCATTTGCACCACCGGAATGTTGTTCCTTCGCCCGGATGCAGGGGTAACGTTTTCGAAAGTTGAATAACAAAGACGATGGATTTTGGACTGCAAAGCCTGTGAACCCAACGATCCATCGCCCAACGTCCATCATCCAATGTCCAAAAAATGATTCAATCCTATTTCCTGGCAGAAAAACAAGGCGGATTTATTGCAATGGCGATTGGCATCGCGGCCTGTGCCGTAGGTGGTGGGGTTTTGTTGAGTGCGGGTGCTCCATTTTACACCGGACTTTCCATTCCCTTAGTGGTGATCGGCATCGTTCAAATCATGACGGGCGCCAGAGTGGCACGTCGAAGTGACTTTCAAGCCGATGATTTGGAAAAATTACGGGCGGACTCGCCTGCTGAGTTTCGTCGGCTGGAATCCGCGCGCATGGAGGCGGTCTTGCGCAACTTTGTCCGGATCAAAAGGCTGGAAGTTGTTTTCATTGTTCTAGGATTAGCTATTCTCCTGCTGAACAAAGAACTCAATTTTACCAAAGGACTGGGCGCAGGGTTGTTGAGTCAAGGGGGTGTCATGCTTTTGTTTGATATTTTTGCGGAAAAACGTGGACGGGCGTATGAGGAGTTTGTAAAAAACCAGTAACCGAAGCCCATGTACCTAACCAACCGTTTCTTCTGGCTTTTTGGCGCGTCTGCGGCGATGTTCGCGGTGGCCTATCCGTTTGGCTGGCTGTTCCCATTGGCTCAAACAACGTTTGTTGGTTTTTTGGCTCTGGTGCTGACGGACTGGATGCTACTCTTTCTGCGAAAACCAAAAGTGGTTTGCAAGCGAGAACTCAACCCAGTTTTTTCTCTTTCCGACCCCAACCCCGTGAAGCTATTCGTGGAAAATCAAGGGAATATTCACCTGAACCTCAGCATCGCCGACGAACTCCCCGTTCAGTTTCAGAAACGCGATTTCGAAGTAAAAATCTCCTTGCCATCCGGCACACCATTCTTTGCGGAAAACAAATTAGTGCCGCTCACACGCGGCGTTTATTCCTTTGGTAATATCAATGTTTTTGCTTCCACGCGCGTCGGTCTGGTGGAGCGCCGGCTCATTTTCGAGCAGCCACAAGATGTGGCCGTGTACCCCAGCATCATCCAGATGAAGCGCTACGAACTGCGCGCCATGCGCCACATCGCGCACGATCCAGGCATTAAAAAAATGCGCAGAATCGGCCATTCTTACGAGTTCGAGCAAATCAAAAACTATGTGCAGGGCGACGACTTCCGCAGCATCAACTGGAAGGCCAGCAGCCGTCGCGCAACCTTGATGGTGAACCAATACGAAGACGAACGCAGCCAGCAGGTGTATTGTATTGTGGACAAAAGCCGCGCCATGCGGATGCCTTTTGAGGGACTAAGTTTAATGGATTATGCTATCAATACCGCTTTGGCAATCAGCAATATAATCCTGAAAAAACAAGACAAAGCAGGGCTGCTTACCTTCTCCGATGTAATGGGTGCAACGATTAAAGCCGAGCGCGACACGGGTCAACTCAGCCGAATCCTGGAAAGCCTTTACCGTGAAAAAGAACGTCCCGGCGAATCGAACTATGAATTGCTCTACGAGGCGGTGCGACGACTTATCGGGGCTCGCTCATTGCTCATTTTATTCAGTAATTTTGAGAGCAGTTATGCGCTGGAGCGGGCACTGCCGACGTTGCGGAGGCTGAGCCGCGCCCATTTGATGGTAGTCGTATTTTTTGAAAATACCGAAATACGCAAGCTCGCCGTCGAAGACGTACATACCACCGCCGATGTGTATCGTCAAACCGTGGCCCGGCAATTTCTTCAGGACAAGCGGGAGATGGTGACCAAACTTCGGCAATATGGCATTCAGGCGGTGCTGACCAAGCCCCAGGATTTGACGCTGAACACGATCAACAAATATTTGTAATTGAAATCAAGGTGGTTGATTTGAACTTTGGGTAAGAAACTTTGGCTGCGGCGATATTGTTAAGGAACGGTGTAAGGAACGCGGCACCAATAACTTCCTAAACCCTTCTGATTATGAGCTTTTTCGAAAAAATATTGAACATTTACATCTGGATCAAAATTTTCCTTTCTCCTTTCGTAGTTGGTTTGTTATTGGCTTTCGTATCCTGGTTCAAGTACAACAATCTGTATGGCCATCTTGGAGCCATGCTCTTAGTTTCAGCGGGCACCATCGTCGGCATTCGATTTGCGGAGAATATGCGCAAAAAATATGGCGAGGCGTTTGCCTAGGGAGCGCACGGTGTGCCAGAAGGCTATGAGAAAGATGATCCGAAACTATGACCTGAAAATCAATTTTCATCAAACAATTTATGGACGTTTCTAAGATACCTTCCCCTTGCTTTGTACTCGAAGAATCCAGCCTGCGGAAAAACCTCGAAATCATTGATCGAGTGCAACGCGAGGCTGGTGTGCAGATCATCCTGGCCTTCAAAGGTTTTGCCATGTGGAGTGCCTTCCCCATTGTGCGCGAATATGTGGGCGGCGCTACGGCCTCCTCGCTCCACGAAGCACGGCTTTGTTATGAGGAAATGCACGCCAAGTCGCATACCTATGCGGTGGCTTATTTGCCCCGAGAATTTGGTAAAATATTGCATTATTCGAGCCATGTTACGTTCAATTCGATTGCGCAATGGCGGAAATACCAGAAACGGGTGTTGAATTATGTGGAGAAAGTTAGCCCTGGCATTCGGGTCAATCCCGGTTGGTCTCCTGTCGGTACGGCTTTGTACAATCCAGCTTCACCCGGGTCTCGTTTGGGTGAGCCCGTGGAGAATTTCAAAGGAAAATTGCCCGAAGGGATTGAGGGCTTGCACTTCCATGTATTGTGCGAAAGCACGAGCCATGACCTCGAAAAGGTGCTGGAGCATTTTGAGAAACAGTTCGGAGCTTTTTTGCCGCAACTGCAATGGGTCAATTTTGGCGGGGGCCACCTGATGACTCGGGAGGGCTATGATGTGGCACATTTGATCTCCGTGCTCAAAGCATTTCGGAAGCGCTGGCCGCATTTGCAGGTCATCTTAGAACCCGGAAGTGCATTTGCCTGGGATGCGGGTGTACTGGTGGCCAGTGTGCTTGATATTGTAAAAAATGGGGGAGTACGCACGGCGATCTTGGATGTTTCGTTTACTGCGCACATGCCCGACACTTTGGAGATGCCCTACCGTCCGCGGGTGCGCGGCGCAAAGGAAAATGTGGAAAAAGGCGACAAAAACTTGTTTCGGCTCGGGGGCGTGAGTTGCCTGAGCGGCGATTTTATGGAGGAGTACGCATTTGACGAACCCTTGAAAATTGGCCAAAAAATCGTGTTTGAAGACATGATTCACTACACCATGGTAAAAACTTCGACTTTCAATGGTGTGACGCATCCCAGCATTGCCATCTTCCGGCCCGACGGAAAGTTGGATATTGTGCGACGCTTCGCGTATCGAGACTACAAGAACAGGCTTTCTTGACTATTTTTGTGCCATTCAATTTGTTTCCTTATACTCAGTTATGAAGGGCCTCAGATCTTAAAATATTGATTTTCAAGAACATTTGACGAAAACTGGTGTCCTGATTGCTGAATTACTTGACCAATTCCCTTTCTTAATATGCACAAACGACTTTCACTTCCGCTCGCCCTTGCCATCACCATAGGCATTGCGCTCTGGCCTGCTTGCAAAAAGTCCGACTTTGAAAATGTTGAACTCGGTGACCATACTGCCGAGTTTGCCTTTCCCCTTTTTACGACCGATTTGGTGTTGAAAGACTTGCTTTTCAACTTGTTGAACGACACACTCTCCACGGACACCATTTTTGTGAATTCCGACAACAGCTTAACGCTTTTCTATTCGGGCGACGTAGCGCAAAAACCAGCGAGTGATATTTTTAATTTTCTGGAGGGTACGGTTCCCATTTTGTTGACGGATACGGTAATTGACAACCCCATTCAATCTCCTGATGGTGTAACGATCCGTGTGGCCGACATCCTTTCTGGTAAAATTGGTTTTTACTTACAAAACACCACGCCAGATACCCTTCAAGGATACTTTGAAATACCACAAATGAGCCTTAATGGGGTGGTGTTCCAATATCCATTTGTGGTGGCACCAGATTCAATATTCCTGGTAACGGGCATTTCGCTTGCAGGATATCATTTGGAATCAAGCAACAACACGCTGACATTCAAATACTTTGCATATAGACCAGATGGTGTCCGGATCATAGTACCAGGCTTTCCTTTTGCCGCTACCTCAGAAATGAAGTTCAGTTATGTGGAAGGGTACTGGGGGTTTCAATGGTACCAACTGACCGTTGATACCATCGAAATTGACATCAACCAAACCGAGCTCAAGGGCGATTTGAAAATCAAAAATCCCAAAGTGACCATGCGTATCAGCAATTCTTGGGGCTTCCCGGTGCGCGGCCAAATAAAACAACTCAGTTTTATCGGCCAAAACGGTGAGGTGATACCGCTCCTCAGCACGGGCGTTTTTGAGCACGACAGCTTTGATTACAAAGATTTTAATTACCCAGCCTGGATTCTGGGAGAAGTGGGACAAACCAAATACACCGACATCACGCTCGACGAAACCAACTCGAACATCGCTGATATTTTCAACAGTCAGCCTACCCAACTGATTTATTCGGTGGACGGCATCAGCAATGCCCTACTTGATCCCAGCCTCATCGGCTTCATCACGGATGAGAGCAATATCAAACTCCAACTCCGGGTGGAACTGGTACTTGAAGGCTCGGTTAAGAACTTTGGCGCCGAACAAACCATGAACCTCGATTTTGGTGAGTTTGGGAGCCTGGACTCGGCGGATGTTGAAGAGGTAGAGTTTAAACTTGTCACCGAAAACGGCACCCCAATCTCCGCTGACGTGCAGATATTTTTCCGTGACTCCTCAGGAAATCACATTGACTCTCTTTTCATTGGTGGGCCCAAAGAACTCATCCGCGCTGCGCCGATTGATGCCAACGGCGTAGCCATAGGCATCACGCGCACAGAGGAGTTTATTACAATGTCGGCGGCAAGGTTTGATATCATAAGCAAAGCCAAAGACGCTTTCCTCAAAACCTCATTTACTACTGCCAACGGTGGTGAGACTTATGTAAAACTCCTCGCTACGGATAAAATCGTGGTGAAAATGGGGATGAAAGTAAAGAAGAGATTGTGACCCCACGGTGTATCATGCAAACTGTTCGCTCATTGTGTACTGGCGAAATGAATTTCGCCCTACGTTTATTCAAACAAGCCCATTCATGTTTTTTCAACACAATTCATTGAAATTCAAGCATTTTGAAATATCCAAACTTCCCGATAGCTTATCCCGATTCATCGGGATTGGAAGTTTGATGTTGATGCTCCTCCTTAGCTTCCAACTTTCTGCCCAACAAGAACTGATGCTGCATTCGCTTCCCGATGTTTGGCACAGTACGTCCACTAATCCGGCGTTTTTTCCGGAGAACAAACACATTGCCATTGGACTGCCGGGCATCGGACTGGATGCAGCGCATTCAGGCGACGTTTCGTACAAAGATGTTTTTGTAAAAAACGGTGACCGTACCGTTATAGATTTTACCAATGCCCTCGCCAAATTAGACCCCAGCAACACGGTGTTTTTTGAACAACGGATCGAAACCTTGTCTTTCGGAATTCGTTTGCCCGGCAAAATCTGGCTTCAGGCAGGCCATGCCAACCGCCTCAGCGGATCCGTTACCTACCCAAAAACATTGCCCTCCCTCATTTGGGATGGCAACGCCCAGTACATCGGACAAACGGTGGACATTGCCCTACAGACCGATATTTCTAACTGGAATGAATGGAGCCTGGGCCTCGCCAAAGGATTTGGAAACCTTCAGGTGGGCGTTCGAGGCAAGTACCTCACGGGCACCTCCGCCCTGCTCAGCGATTACAATCGCCAAAAGGCAACCATCACCACCAGCGAGGACATCTACCAACTCTCCCTTGCCACAAATTATGCCTTTTACGCCTCCTCCATCATCTCTGCTTTTGATACTGCGGGACTGGGTTTCGACCTTACGCTGGGTGAGTTAAAAGGCAGGGCTTTTTCCAAAAACACGGGATTTGCCTTCGATTTTGGGATGCAATACAAAATAAATGAAAAAATAACGCTTGATCTTGCCGTGCTCGATCTTGCTGGGAAAATCACCTGGAAGGAGAAGTCAAACTACTTCGCCAGCGAAGGTGAATATCAATACGATGGCGTATCCCTACCCGGTGCAGACATCATCAATGGCTCAGACAGTCTCGATTTTTCGACAAAACTTGACACACTGAATGATATTTTCAAGTTCCAAAAAACAGCACAGGAATTTCAAACTACCCTGCCCCTGCGTGCATACCTAGGTGGGAACTATGCTTTTAGCAAACGCTGGAGCTTCGGCTTGGGCGCGTATTTCCAAAAAAGGGAGGAAGAAAATGCGACGGTTGCAGTGGGAGCCAATGCTCGTTGGAAACCGCTCAAATGGTTTTCGCTCGGGGCAATGTACAGCGTGAACGAACGCTCTGCCGCCAACCTTGGCTTCCACCTGGTGCTCAAGCCTGGGCCGGTGCAAGTCTATTTTGCTTCCGACAATTTGCTCAACGCCTTCTCAGTAAAAAGTAGCCCGGCAGTGAACCTGCGGACGGGGCTGAGCTTGATTTTTTGACAAGATGCCGCTCATTCCCCAATCCTCCTACCCGGGGCCACCCTTTTTACAGCGTGGCGGGCACCTGCAATCCATACTCCCAGGGCTTTTCCGTCGTATAAAAGGCGTTGATTATCAAAGAGAAAGAATTGAAACACTCGATGGGGATTTCCTTGATCTGGACTGGTTCCGCAAGCCAGCATCCAGCCAGCGTCTTGTGATAGTTTCGCATGGGCTGGAAAGCAATTCAGGGGCATCCTACTGCCTTGGCACAGCCAAACTTTTCGGCCAAAACGGCTGGGATGCCTTGGCCTGGAACTGCCGCTCTTGCTCTGGCGAGATGAACCGTAATTTCCGAATGTATCACCACGGCGACACGGAAGACATCTCGACGGTCGTGAACCACGCCTTGGCCATGGGCGGATACGATACCGTCGCACTCGTTGGATACAGCATGGGGGGCAACATTACTCTGAAATATGTCGGAACGGGCGGCGATAAGCTCCCGCCCCAAGTCCGCGCAGCAGTGGCATTTTCTGCCCCCTGCGATATCCGGGCAGGTTCTGATGTGCTCGACCATTGGGGCAATTGGATCTACAAGGCCCGTTTTTTGTCTTTTTTAAAAAAGAAAATCCGGCAGAAGGCGATTCAATTCCCGGGTCGCCTGGATGTTTCAAAATTGAAGCTGGTGCGTCGCTGGTATGATTTTGACGAGCATTTCAGTGCGCCGATTTGCGGATTCGCCTCGGCGGATGAATTTCACCAACAAGCTTCTGCCAAGAATTTTGTGGCGGGTACACGCATTCCCACCTTGCTGGTCAGTGCGCTGAACGACCCGATTCTTACGCCGGAATGTTTCCCGGTGGAGATTGCGCGGGAGCACCCGTTTTTGTATTTAGAACTGACTTCTGGCGGTGGGCACTGTGGGTTTCAGGCAAGGGGAGGCGGGGAATTTTCCTGGGCGGAGCAGAGGGCGTTGGAGTTTGTGGAAAATATTTACCCCAAATAAGTTCTTACCCCTTCCACGGCCTCCTTCAACCCTCCCGCTTCCGTCCCCCCTGCCGTAGCAAACCCAGGTTGGCCGCCACCGCCGCCTTTCAGAAACTTCAGCGCAAGTTCGCGAACCATGATGCCGGCATTCAGGCCTTTTTCTTTCACAAGGTTGTCGCTGATTTTGATGGTCAGCGAGGGCTTCCCGTCGGCGGAAACAGAACCGAATGCGATGACGGCATTGCCTACTTCGCGCTCGAGTTCTACTGCGAGGTTTTTAACTGCATTGGCATCTCCAATGGGGAGAATTTCGGCGAGATACTTCACTTCGTTCAATATGACAAATTTGGAACGCAGCCCTTCCCGAAGTCCGTTGGCTTGCTCTTGCACCATGCGTTCAAGCGCCTTTTGGAGGCGTTTGTTTTCCTCGTTTAAATCTGCGACCGCTTTGCCTGGGTCACGCGGGTTTTTGAAAGCGTCGTCGTAGATGGAGAGCCTTTCCAACTTTTTTTCAATCCAGGCTTCGGCTCCGGCAGCCGTCACCGCCTCAATACGGCGTACCCCGGCAGCAATAGCCGTTTCAGCCGTAATTTTGAAGTAACCAATTTGGCCCGTGCGCTGTACATGGCAGCCGCCGCAAAGTTCTCGGGAGTACGCAGGGTCGAAGGTGATCATGCGCACCGACTCACCATATTTTTCACCAAAAAGCATCATAGCGCCCGCCTTTTGGGCTTCTTCGATGGGCAGGTTGCGGGCTTCTTCGAGCGCAATGTTCTCGCGGATTTTTTGGTTCACAATACGTTCGATGGCAGCCAGTTCGTCATCGCTGAGTTTCTGGAAATGCTGGAAGTCAAAACGCAAGGTCTCTTCATTGAGAAACGAACCTTTTTGCTGCACATGCTTCCCTAACACCGAGCGCAACGCAGCATGGAGCAAGTGCGTGGCCGAATGATTGGCTTCGGTGAGGCGGCGTTTGGGTTCATCCACTTCACAGCGGACTGTTTCGTCATCAATTTGCTCGGGCAATTTTTCTACAATATGGTAAATAAGGGTGTTTTCCTTTTTGGTGTCCAGCACCCTGACACGCTCTTGTCCCGTGCCTTCTGAACCAAAAATCATCCAGCCCGTATCGCCCACTTGCCCGCCGCCTTCCGGGTAAAAAGGAGTGCGATTTAGTACGATCTGGTATTGAACCTCTCCTTTGGCCGTCACAGCACGGTATTTGGCCACATGAGACGCTCGGGTTTCCAACTGATCATAGCCAACAAAATCCACATTCGATTCGTCGCGCAATAACATCCAGTCGCCAACCTGCTTGACGGCATCCTTGCGTGAGCGGTCTTTTTGTTCTTGGAGGGCAACTTTGAATGCCGTTTCGTCCACATCCCAACCATTTTCTTTGGCCAGCAAAGCCGTCAAATCGTAGGGAAAGCCAAAGGTGTCATAAAGTTCAAATGCTTGTGCTCCGCCAACCGTAGTTCCTTGAACCTCAATATTTTCAAAACGTTTCAAACCAGATTCCAAGGTGCGCAGGAAACCTTTTTCTTCTTCCAAAATCACCTTGGAAACAAAGTCAATCTGCGCCTTCAGTTCCGGGAACACATCGTGGAATTCCTCTGCGAGGATCGGCGCCATGCGGTACATGACAGGTTCTTTAATATTGAGTACGGAGTAATAATACCGTACAGCCCGGCGCAAAATGCGGCGGATGACGTAGCCCGCACCGCCATTGTCCGGCATTTGTCCGTCTGCAATAGCAAACGACACCGCCCGTAAGTGGTCGGCCACCACACGCATCGCGATGTCGGTACGGAGTGCAGGCGAATCGCTGCCGGGATAAACGTCCTGGTAAGTGTGCCCGGAAAGATTGCCCAAAAAGTCGAACAGCGGTTTCCAGAGGTCCGTATCGTAATTAGAGCGTGCGCCCTGCACTGCACGGCAAAGTCGCTCGAAACCCATGCCAGTGTCCACACTTTTGGCGGGAAGTTCTTCCAAAGAGCCATCAGCTTTGCGGTTGAACTGCATGAATACGTTGTTCCAAACCTCGATCACATTCGGGTCGTCGTTGTTCACCAGATCGCGCCCATCTATTTTAGCACGTTCGGCATCAGAACGCAGGTCTACATGGATTTCTGAGCAAGGGCCACATGGGCCCTGGTCGCCCATTTCCCAGAAATTTTCTTTTTTCCCGAATTTGAGGATGCGGTCTTCGGGCAGCATGGTGCGCCATACATCGTAGGCTTCCTGGTCGAAAGGCACGCCTTCCGCTTCATTGCCTTCAAAAATGGAAACGTAAAGGCGGTCTTTAGGAATTTTATATACATCGGTAAGCAGTTCCCAGGACCATGCCAGCGCATCTTTTTTGAAATAATCGCCAAAAGACCAGTTGCCCAACATCTCAAACATGGTATGGTGGTAGCCATCCATGCCCACATCTTCAAGGTCGTTGTGCTTTCCGCTCACGCGGAGGCATTTTTGGGTGTCAGCGATGCGCTTCGAAGGTGGAGCCTGGTTGCCGAGGAAAAAATCCTTCAGCGGCGCCATGCCCGAGTTGATGAACATGAGCGTTGGGTCGCTCTTTGCCACCATGGGCGCAGAGGGGATGATTTTGTGGCCTTTGGAAGCGAAAAAATCTAGGAATTGGCGGCGGATGTCGCGGGATGTCATGGGTGTTAAATCGCGGATTTATGGTTATTAGGCTATAAGAAAGGCCCGTTTTTTTTGTATTAAACTTTGTTTAATGACAGGTAAAATTTGATTTGCAGCATAGCCAATAGGGTCATAGGCATATATATCGGTCGCTTCGATGCCTTTACGCAATGAAAGAGAGCTTAAGTGAATAATTGATGGATGCTTAGTGGTAAGGTAGATTGGGATTATTACATCTTTTTGTACATCAACTTTTTCTATCAAGTCGAATTCTTCATGAACTTCATTGGAAATCAAATAACCACTAGTGACCTCCGAAGATTGTATAAAATAGTTGTCACTAATTAACAACAAAATAATATCAGCTATTTTAATTTTATCTGATAAGACATTTCTTCTGCTTTGTCCAAGGGCGGGCGTTGTTCGATATATAAATTCTATATTTTCATTTGGAATAGAATTATTTATTTGCTTGATTAGCTGTTCTTTTAATGCTGAATCATTTTCAGCAAATGAAATAAATATATGTACTCGTCCGACTAATCCCTGAAGAGAGGGACTCGTTTTTTCGGGAGAAGGTAGCTCTCCACTTATTTCTTCTAAATATTTTTCTCTTTTCTCCACAAATTCTCCCAATTCATCTAAGCCTTTTCCAATAAGCATCGCCAAATTCTCATAAGCATATCCCAAGCCTGCCGGGTCGCTTACGCCTTGTTCAATTACAGGAAGTTTTTCTCCGTAACTGAAATACGGGATATAGGGAATTTTAATGAGCCTCATAAACTCGTTAATATCAATTTGGGTTGGTATCCAATCTTCGTAATATGGTTTGAGCTTAGTTGCAATCTTGTTAAGCCATTCTTGAGTCAACGTATATTCTGACTGGTCAATCCGGGAAGGCACGGGCATAATAAGCAGCTTTTCTCGATCGAAAGGCAGTGCAGCATGGGCATTTTGTGCTTTTTCGGCAATCTTAGCCGTACCATTCAACCCCTGTTCAGTAGCGGTTAAAAGCATCACTAAGATATCAGGCATCTGGATGGTGCAAATGCCGCCAAAGTCAGTCACGCCCGTTCGACTATCAATCAAAACATAATCGTAGTTGACTAAAAGTTCCTTGCGGAAATCTTCGATTACATGTGCCCCGTCGTATTTTTTGTAAAATTGGCTGACGTTGAATGCCCGCAATTGGTCGGAGTAATCGCCATTAGATTTACCCGAAACAAGCAGATGAAGTGGGGTTGTGCTGACCTTGGTGGAAAAAGAAAGCACCCAATCTTGCCACGGCGCAGATTCTTTTTTCTGCTTTGCCCATAAAAAATCAAGCACTCCTTTTTGCTTGCTCCAATCCACGTCAAGAAGATAGGACTCAAAGAAGTTTTCCAACCCTGGGGCCTCCAAGTCCCAGTCAATCATCAACACTTTTTTTCCCCACTTGGAAAGCAGCGTAGCCACGTTGACGAGTGCGAGAGAGCGCCCGACACCACCTTTGTAAGAGTAAAATGTAATTATCTGACTCATAGGATGGGTTGAAAATTATCGGTTTCTTCAGTTTCCCTAAAAATGTGATCAGTAGGTACGTTCAACCATTCGTCCTTTTGCCAATCTTCATTCCAAGCAGGAGCATGACTAATGGCCCTCACAAGGTCTGTTGAAATCCAATCGGCTATTATTTGTTCAAAATCTTGCCAAAATCTCATTTTGTCAAGATCTCCTCTTGACATGTAATAATCATAACAGGGTAAGGCTTGAATCTTTCGAGGATAAGATGTCCCTTTATTGATAGTGATAGGGACAATTAACCCGCCAGGGTTTTGAACAGTCTGGAATCCAAGTTTTTGACTTCGGTTTTCCATGACAGCGAACTCTTTGGTACACCAAGATGAAGTAAAATATGAAGGTGTTAACACTGGAACTAAGCATTTTGATTCTGACAAGGCTTTCTTTAAACGAGCTTCCCACGCATCTCCAGTATGGATATCATTTTCATCAAAAAATATCCGCACAGGTTTACCATTTAATGCTTCTGGTAAATAATGCTCAATGAGTCGCTTGAAATACTTGCTCACCCACCTTTTGGTAGGGCGACGATAACTAATAAAAACGTCGTACTTGTATGCCATGTGATTTTTTAAGAGCCACAAAAGTAGCACCTGCTAAGCGCTAATCAAAGGTTAAGCAACACAAGCTGCATTGCAAAAAAAATCCTTCCCTATAAAATCCCAGAACTTCTACCTTCGCCACTGCCCTTTCCTTTCATAATTTTGGTTTTCACCACACCATCTTGTCTCGCAGTTCATTCCAGCGAAATGAAGTTTCGCGCCATCATTTTTTCTAACATATCATGAAGACCCGTACGTTTTTCCTTGCCCTCATCCTCCTCTTGCTTGGAATTTGGTATTTTGCCTCCAAATCCGGCGGTTCCGCTGCCAATTTGGCCCGCCCCAACGACCCTTGGGTATTTCGTTCCGTGATGGACAAACAGCCGCGCATGATCACTTTTGCGCTCAACGACCAAATGTGGGCTTCTTATTCCACGGATTCCTGCTCGCTCTACAAGGTATGGTCTGGCAGCGCCGATTTTACGGGGGCAGTGTACAATATGCGTCACGGTCCTCAGCCCATGAGCGTTGGAGCAGCTTGGTTCGAGAACGCCCACCGCCAACCCTGGAGCGTCACGCTCGACGGCAAAACCGAAAGTCCGCGCACGGATTACAAAGGCCACCGTTATACCAAAGACGGTCATGCCGAACTGATGTACGATCTCGTGCTTGCCGATGGCCAACGTATTCGTATCAATGAACGCCCAGAATTTTTGGAGCGAGACCGTCAACTTGGGTTTGAACGCAGCTTCACGGTAGAAAATGCCCCGGCTGGCGCAACGGTTTCTCTACAAACAAACGCTGCTTCGATTGCCGCTACTACCAACATTGAGACCGATGGCGGCTGGAAACAGACCGAACTCAAAAACCTCGAAACAGACGATGATCTTACGAGTATTTCAGTAGACGGCGAGTTGACTTTGAAACCCAAGGGTACGACTCACTTCCGCACTTTATTCGTCAACAAGCCGCTGATTCCAAATCCTTTTGATGCAGCACGTTTTGCCCAGGAATCTGGCGAATCGGATGGAAAACCCATCAGTCCCGGCGAAAAACTAATGGCAAAAAGCGACTGTCGCACCTGTCACAACGCAACCGTTCAAACCGTCGGGCCAGGGTACAAGCAGATCGCCGAACGCTACAAGAGCAACCCCGAAAACCTCGAATTGCTGACGCAAAAAGTGATGAAAGGTGGCGCCGGCGTTTGGGGCATTGCAGCCATGAGTGCCCACCCTGACCTCCAGCCAGAAGACGCCAAAGCCATGGTGACCTACGTCCTTTCGCTTGATGAGGGTGAAGATGATGGGGAAGGTGGCGGGGCGGCCAAAAGCCTCGCAGAAATTCCTGATAACCAATGGCTTAAAGCAGATAACACCATTGGAGACCGTGATTTGTCGCCTGGCCTTTTGGTCAAATTGTGGCCCTCTGACAAGGCTATGCGGCTGTTGAGCGATGCCAATTTCGATGCAAAACCCGCCATGGTTGCAACCGCAGCGAAAGTCGAAGCAGGTGGTGAAGATTTTGGCGAATACAAAGACAACTTTTACTTACAGGCCACGGGTTATCTCTTTTTGGAAAAAGACGACAATGTAGTATTCCAGTTAGCCAGCGACGACGGCAGTCGCCTGTGGGTAGATGGTCAGGAAATCATAGATCATGATGGAGCACACGGCATGTCGCCTAAAGAATCTGAAATTGCGTTAAGGGCTGGTTATCACCCTATTCGGCTGGATTATTTCCAAGGTGGTGGAGGCCGGGGCGTTGTGCTGAAATGGGCGCGTTTTGGCGCTGAACCAGGCTTTAAGGTTATTACCGAAGGCACGTTTTTCCACAAAAAATCGGAGAATGTGGAGGGCATGAAAGCCATGTCGAAGGTTGAAAACGCGATTCCTGGCGACGCTGCGCCACTCACAGAAGTTCACCCGGCTTACGATCTCACCCAAGCCCGCCCCGATGGGTTTTTGCCGAAGGTAGCGGGCATGGATTTCCTTCCCGATGGCCGTTTGGTGGTTTCTACCTGGGATGCCTCTGGCGCGGTGTACATTTTGGAAAATGTAGCTTCTGGTGATCCAAAACAAATCAAAGTAAAACGTATTGCAGCCGGGCTTGCTGAGCCTTTGGGTTTGAAAGTAGTGGATGGCGTGATTTATGTCCTTCAAAAACAAGAACTTACCAAACTGGTAGATACCAATGGAGACGAGGTCATTGACGAATATCAATGCTTCGCTAAAGGCTGGCGTGCCTCGGCCAATTTCCACGAATTCGCTTTTGGATTGGTGTACAAAGAAGGTTATTTCTACGCTGCCTTGGCCATTGCCATCAATCCAGGGGGGGCGAGTACCCGCCCACAGGGTCTTGACCGTGGCAAAGTGGTGAAAATCAGTGCTAAAGACGGCAGTATCGAGTTCATCGCACGCGGTCTGCGTACACCCGATGGCGTGGGCATCGGTCCCGACGGCGAAATTTTTATTGCTGACAACCAAGGCGACTGGTTGCCCTCTTCCAAAATTCTCCACGTGAAGCCAGGGGCATTCTACAATTCTTACGCAGTAGACAGTGCTACTGTGTCGCAAATGCCTATCCAACAGCCCGTTGTATGGCTTCCACAAGACGATATCGGCAATTCGCCCACCCAGCCTACAGTCATCAACGATGGTCCGTATAAAAACCAACTGCTTCACGGTGATGTGTGTTACGGCGGCTTGCAGCGGGTGTTTATGGAAAAAATTCCCTCCTCCGGCAAGCCTACGGCGGGCAATGAAGGCGATTATCAAGGCTGCGTGTTCCGTTTTTCGCAAGGTTTGGAAGGCGCAACGCACCGTTTGGCCTGGGGACCCGATGGCGCATTGTATGTCGGCATGATCGGTGCGCCCGGCAACTGGGGCCAACAGGGGAAACTCTGGTACGGACTCCAGCGCATGAAATACAACGGCAATTCGGTGTTCGAAATGCTTGCTGTGCGCGCCAAAACCAATGGTATGGAAATCGAATTCACCGAGCCGCTTCCAGAAGGTGCTGGCTGGGACACCTATTCCTACCTCGTTAAGCAATGGCGATACGAACCGACTGTCAATTATGGTGGCCCGAAATTGGATGAGGAAGCAATGAATGTGAAATCAGCCACGGTTTCTGCCGATCGGAAGAAGGTCTTTCTGGAAATCCCAAACCTGAAACCTCTGCATCTTGTGTACCTCCAATTGCGCAATTTGCCGCTCTCCGAACTCGGCCATGAGATATGGACCACAGAAGCATGGTACACGCTGAATGCCATCCCGGCAGATAATGCAGGCATTGCCGGAACGCCCCCTGCAAAAACGCAGCCTGTAGATAACACCTTGACAGAGAAAGAGAAGCGCGAAGGCTGGCAATTACTTTTTGACGGTCAAAACATCAAGGGCTGGCACAATTATGGCAAAACCACCATGGGCAAATCCTGGATCATCGCCGAAAATTCGATCCATCTGGACGCACAACCAAACCCCAGCGGCGGCTGGCAAGCACCCGATGGTGGCGATATTGTAAGTGATGAAGAATTTGGCGATTTTGAACTTTCATTGGATTGGAAAATTGCTCCTTGCGGCAATTCTGGCGTCATCTATCGCATCATTGAAGACCCTGCCAAGTATGATTACCCCTGGAAAACGGGGCCAGAAATGCAAGTGCTCGACAATGCTTGTCACCCGGACTCCAAATTCCCCAAACACCGCGCAGGGGATCTTTATGATCTCATAGAATGCAAATATGTGACTGTGAAACCAGGCGGCGAGTGGAACCATGCACGCCTCATTTGCAAAAACGGAAAGGTGGAGCACTGGCTGAACAACCGTAAAGTGGTGGAGATCAAAATGTTCGAGGGCAACAAGCCCACAAAAAAATGGCTTGATCTCATCGCGGGTAGCAAGTTTGCCAAACTCAGCGCGGACTTTGGGCTTTCACAAAAAGGCAGAATCGCGCTTCAGGATCACGGCGACCCGGTGTGGTACAAGAATATCAAGATTCGGAAGTTTTAGAGGGGGCATTCATAAGTGTGGTTCGGCCCAGTGGGTTAAAATTTTGTTTGGTTGGGATGCTTTATTCACCGGG
>JBBQSW010000009.1:0-21205 GCA_038213575.1 Chitinophagales bacterium
TTCCACTTTTTGTCCTCAATGGCACAGGCATTCGAAGTGAAATTCACTCCCTCCCCGGCATCTTCCGTTTTTCTCCCGAAAACCTGCTTCACGAAATTGAGGAGTGCATGAATTTGGGCTTGACCAATTTTGTCTTGTTCCCAGCAGTAGCAGAGCATTTGAAAGACACGATGGCGACACACAGTTGGTCGCCCGATAATTTTTACCTGAAAGTTGCTCAGGAAATTAAAAAACGTTTCCCCGAGTGTTGCCTCATCAGCGACGTGGCCATGGATCCCTACTCCAGCGACGGTCACGACGGTCTCGTACGCGACGGAGAAATCGTGAACGATGACACCTTGCCCATCCTCGCCCGAATGTCTGTTGCCCAAGCCGAAGCAGGCTTCGACCTGCTCGGGCCCTCCGATATGATGGACGGCCGCGTAGGATTTATCCGCCAAGCTCTTGATAACGAAGGCTTTACAAAGACTGGTATCCTCGCTTACACGGCCAAATATGCCAGTGCTATGTACGGTCCTTTCCGCGATGCACTTGATTCTGCGCCCAAAAGCGGCGACAAAAAAAGTTACCAAATGAACCCCGCCAATAAGCGCGAAGCACTCATTGAGGCTGCGCTCGACACCGCTGAAGGCGCAGATATGCTCATGGTAAAACCAGCGCTGCACTACCTCGACGTGATCCATTTGCTCAAAGAGAATTCCGATCTGCCCATCGCTGCGTACCACGTCAGTGGCGAATGTGCTATGCTCCGCGCTGCTTGCAATAATGGTTGGCTTGATTTTGAGCGGGCCATGCCGGAAGCCTTGTTGAGCATCCGCCGGGCAGGAGCCGATGTTATTTTGACGTATTTTGCAAAGGAATGGGCGAAGCGATTTAAGTAGGCGAGACTGAATAATACCGCTATTTTTGCCCCGATTCCGATAAGATGGAACACAGATTGCACGGATTAGACGCGGATTTTTTTCTGAAAACAAAACTGATAAATCCGTGTCTAATCCGTGCAATCCTTGTTCCATCTCATAACGCTCAAAACATTTAAAAACCAAAATTCATTTCCCATGAAAAAACACAATTTCTCTGCCGGCCCTGCGGTATTGCCCGCTTCAGTGCTAAAAGAAGCCGGAAAAGCCGCTGTCAACTACGATGGCATGGGCCTCAGCCTCCTCGAACTTTCCCACCGCGGCCCGGAATTCACTGCCATCATTGAAGAAGCCAACGCCCTTCTGCGCGAGCTCATCGGTTTACCGGACAACTACCACGTTTTGTGGCTCACCGGTGGTGCAAGCAGCCAGTTCTTCATGGCCCCGATGAACATGCTCAATGAAGACGAAACCGCGTTGTACGTCAATACGGGCGTGTGGGCAGATAAAGCGATCAAAGAGGCAAAAGCCTTTGGCAATGTGCAGGTTATCGCCTCCTCGAAGGAGCAGAATTACACCTTTATACCCAAGGATTACAAGATTCCGAAGTCTGCAAAATACCTGCACCTAACGAGCAACAACACGATTTATGGCACCCAAATGCGTAAGTTTCCCAAGTCGCCGGTGCCGATTGTGTGTGACATGTCCTCCGATTTTTTGAGCCGTCCGTTCAAACCCGAACCGTTCGGCCTCATCTATGCAGGGGCACAAAAGAACCTCGGTCCAGCGGGCGCTACGGTGGTCATCGTACGCGAGGATATGCTCGGCACAGTGCATCGGCACTTGCCTTCCATGCTTGACTACCGCACGTTTGTAAAAGAAAACTCGCTTTACAACACCCCACCAGTGTTCCCCATTTATGTAAGCATGCTAACCTTGCGGTGGATCAAAAAAAGCGGTGGTCTCAAAGCATTGCAGCGCAGAAACAAAGCCAAAGCACTTCTCTTATACGATGAGATTGACCGCAACCCACTTTTCCGTGGTGCTGTAGCCTTAGAAGACCGTTCTCACATGAACATCTGTTTTGTTATGAACGAAAAATATGCGGCATTGGAAGGAGAGTTTGGAAAACTCTGCGAAGCCAATGGCATGATTGGGCTGAAAGGACACCGTTCTGTGGGCGGGTTCCGCGCCAGCACCTACAATGCATTGCCACAAAAAAGTGTTCAAGCCCTCGTGCAATTGATGCGGGATTTTGCTCAACGTAAAGGTTGACCGTCTACCGTCCACCGTCCACCATGTTTTTTCCGCGAAAAAGAACCCTCAAAGGACTGATTCATATTGAAGGTGTAGCCCTGCCGGTACGCGTGGCGCTAGATTTGGCAAGTGGCCATTACTACAGTCTGTCAGCACGGCGCATCACCTTGCGCTTACCGATAACGGCGGGAGAAGGCATGATCCGCGAGTATCTGCATATTGTGCAAGAATGGGTGGTACAACAATTTGAAAAACAGCCGAGTTACCGCGAAGCGTACCTTGGCAAACAATTCCAGAACGGGGATGTAGTGGTGGTAGGCGAGCGCCGTTATACACTCCTCTTGAATCTGAAAGACCGTGTTACAAGTACCGCAAAATTGGTCGGCGATACTATTTGTCTGGAACTCAACGAAAATCTCAACACTTGGCAGCGCACCCGCACGGCGAAAACCTTGCTCTCGCGCATCGTAGCCAAAGATTTTCAGGCTGAAATATCGCGCCGGGTGGAGGAGATGAACGCACAAACTTTTCGACAACCCATCCAAAGCGTCAACTTGAAATACAACCATTCCAATTGGGGCTCTTGCTCACGATCGGGCAATGTCAATCTTTCGACTCGGCTGCTTTTTGCTCCCAAACCAGTGCAGGACTATGTTATTCTTCACGAGTTGGCCCATTTGGTCGAAATGAACCATTCAGACCGTTTTTGGGCACTGGTGGAGCGGCACATGCCAAATTACCCCGAAGCCGAAAAATGGCTGAAAGCCAATAGAGCCAAATGTGACTTTTGATGGAAATTTGGGGATTTAGTACCGATGAAATAACAACCTCTGGCAATCCAACTAACCAATATATCATGAAGCCCGACCTATCCAGCCCTGCCGACATCCGCTTACTCATCGATACTTTTTATGTAAAAGTACAAGGCGATGATGTTATCGGATTCATTTTCAATGATATAGCACACGTTGACTGGCCCAAACACCTTCCTGTAATGTACTCCTTTTGGGAGTTCCTGCTGCTTGGAACACCCGATGCCTATCGAGGGAATCCCATTCAGAAACATTTTGATTTGCACAAAAAAATTCCGCTCAAAATCGAGTATTTCGACCGTTGGCTGAGCCTTTTTCAAGGCACCGTAGACGAACTATTTGAAGGCCCCTCAGCGGAAAACGCCAAATTCCGGGCTTATGCTATCAGTGAGACCTGGAAACCTAAGTTTGATGGGCCGTTTGCAGTTGGCAATTTAAACACATAGTGTTGAAAAGCACAACTATGTGCCCTATGTGCCTTTGTGTTTTAAAAAACCATGTGTTTAAAAAAACTCAAGACAATTCCGTCAAACAACGCCGCAAACGCTCCCTCCAATGCGGTATTTCAAGCCCAAACGCTGCCTTGATTTTGCTTTTGTCCAACACGCTGAATGGCGGACGCAAAGCAGGTGTAGGGTAATCTTTGGTCGAAACAGGCCACACGCGACAAGGGATTTTTTCAAGTTCGAAAATAGCCACCGCGAAGTCGTACCAACTCGCCACCCCTTCGTTGGAATAATTCCAAATGCCTGCAATAGATTCCTTCGGCACCGCTCCTGACGCTACTTTCTGGATGATTGTCAGCACCGCTTCAGCTAGGTCTGGCGCGTAGGTGGGTGAGCCGATTTGATCGGCCACTACATTCAGCACGTTGCGTTCACCACCAAGCCGGAGCATGGTTTTTACAAAATTTTGGCCAAAAACGGAATACACCCAAGAGGTGCGTATAACCATGGTAAGTGGCTGTGCTCTAAAAGCCGCACGCTCGCCGGCCAGTTTTGTACGCGCATACACACCTTGGGGGCGCACAGAATCGGTCTCCACAAACGGCGTATTTTGACGGTTGTGGTAGACGTAGTCTGTACTGAAATGCACGAGTGGAATGCCCCATTCAGCACAGGCTTCTGCGAGATTTTTTGTGCCCAATACGTTGATTTTCCGGGCTTTTTCTGGCTCACTTTCGGCTTTGTCCACCGCCGTGTACGCAGCGCAATTGACTACCCAATTTAGCTTGTGCTCCTCTTTGGATTGCCTGGACTTAAAATATACACGCACCGCCCGCCGGTCGCTTATATCCAAAGCCTGCGAGCCAGCAAAAACGAGGGTTTGCCCCGGCCAATGTGCTGAGGCTTGACGAAAACACTGGCCTAGTTGGCCGTTGGCACCTGTGACGAGGATCATGGACGTTGGATGTTGGACGTTGGATGTTGGATTAGTGTGCAATTAGCGCGACGTAGTGCGGAACTCTGACGGCGATGATCTTCCAGTTTGATCAGACCTAAATAACTGACCAAAACTATATCAATGAATACGACTGACTGGGCGGAAATAACAAATTTAAAGCGTGAGGCTTAATTTTAAATATCGGGCCTTTTTCAACAACACTTCCCTTGGACTTTCTTTTTATCAAATGGTCAAGCGTAACAATTCCTTGTTCAAGCAAAATATCAAATTGAGACACAATTGGTTTCTTTGTATGCTCAACTTTTTTGTACTGAAAATATTCTTTACCATCAATCGTTTTTGAATCGGCAGCAATCCAAAAAGTTTCGTTATGTTTTTCAAGCAACCGTTTATGCAATATTTCTAAGTCCCAGACAATAAAATCACCAATATTCGTTTTATCCGAATTTTCAAATAATTGGTTGACTTTGCCATCCATTTTCAATATTAGACCTTGCGAATTTCTAACAAGCGAAGAAACAGTACAATACAATTTAACATCTTCGCCACGGTTGTATCCAAAATTATTTAGGATTTCAGCAGAGCTTTTAAACTTACTTAAATTCCAGTCTGGCACTTGTGCAAACAAATTCTTTCTGTTGCCTCTTTTATCACGATACGATTTCAATTCAATTCCTTTGAAATCTGGCTTCTTAGAAGAATTAATATCAATTCCCAAAAGTGTTTCTAGTGTTCGTCCAATTGCAGTATCTGCATTTAGCATTGCAGGGATTAGACCTTGAGCAGCAATTTTATTCAGTAACAATAACAATTCATCAGAAATTTCAGTTGAAATTTGCCTTATCTCATCTACAAGTTCCTTTATCGGATTGGCAACATTTATGTTCAGTAATGTTTCTAAATCAAGTTGGGTAATATTCAAAACGTACAACATTTTATCAAAATAAATTACCCCTAATATGTCATTTGCTTTTGCATAGAGGCCAAGGCTTTTGAACCAAATCCGAGCGTCACCTTTCTTCGTATTTGGACGATACAATGAAGCTATTGAATTTACAATTCCGTCAGTTTCAAGCAATATTGAATTCACAAACACCTTGTTTTCTTGGCCTTGCTTCTGACTTTCAAAATCGTGTATATTCTTTAACTTCAAAAAAGAACGAACTGAGCCAGTTGCATCCATTATTGACTTTATCAAACCTGTTTCAGTTGGCTCAATCAAAGTAAGTTCAACCGAATTTTCTGTTAGTAATTTTATCCTATTTATTTCAAGAGTTGTAAGTTGTCGCATCAGATTCTACTTAATTTTTTTTAAAATTTCTAAAGCTACAGCCCGAGCCATCAATGGTGGAACTGCATTGCCAACCAAAGTGAATTGCGGCACTTCAGATTTTCGTTTATTGCCGCCAGTTGATCGCTTACCTTGAAACACAAATGAATCATCAAAAGACTGCAACCTTGCCATTTCACGAACAGTTAAAGCCCGAGGATTTGAATAATGTATATAGTCATCGGCAATTGTCATTATCGTTGAACTTTGGGAATCGGGTTTCAAGACATTGTAGTTGCGTTTTTCAGAATCTAAGCCTACGGCTCTTAATTCTTTTTTGGCTGCATCATAGTCGCCAGCATTTAAAATAACATCAAGGCGTTTTACTACGTCATCATTTTGCTTACTTGTCTTATGGTTGTGCAATGGTGCGACAACGTGGGTTAAGGTGTTTTCGAGTTCTTCAAAATTGCGAACGTAAAAAGGATTTTTAGCATTTACAAACCTACCATTCAGACGACCTTTTTTTGACCATTCTGCGTAAGTCATTCCTTTCTTCTCATCTGGTTTACCAGTAGCATCACGCTTCTTTACAAGTGACAATATTTTTTCATTTTCCCCATTATATTGGGCCTTTATATCAACCTTTTCGTAATCAAACCTTTCATCATCATTACCTACAAAATCTAGATCATACAACGCTTCAAACACTGTTACTTTGTCTTTTCCGCTAACCGTAGCAGGGACATTTGTAATTAAACTTTGATCTTTCCGGCAACCAATAAACAAAACTCTTTCACGGTTTTGCGGAACACCATAGTTTGAGGCTAAAGCAACAAAAGGCTGTTCAATATTGTACAAACGAATGTGTGATAATATTTCTTGAAATTCTTCTTCTTTTTTTGCTTTTGCAACAAATTCGTTCAGACCTTTCATACACTCGTCAAACGAATAAGCAAAAATCTCAAGTGCTGAAATAATTTGTTTGATTTCTTTCGCAAAGGTTTCATTTGACTTCAAGTTATTGAAAGCAATATGTATCTTTTCAACAATTGTTTCCGCTTCGATTGCCGTTAGAAAATTATCAAAATCGTTAGCAAAAAAGTCATTGTCTAAGTCAGAAAATGATTTTTCATTGATCACTTTCTTTCTTATGTAAGCCAATTCCCTACTGCGTTTCAATAAATTAAAACCGTGACGAATGGTGCTAATATTTTTATCTGTTTTACTTGTTTTGTAGTCGACGATTTTGGGCGTAAGCAACCTAAATTTATCTTCTACGTTTTGGATATACCTATCTTTTAATTGTTCATATTCTTTATCTGTATATTTTTCAAACTGCAAACGTAAATTATAACAATCTAAAATAAACGGTTGCTCTACTTCTACCTTTCTCAGTTGGGCAATAAAAAATGTAAGTTGATGAAATTCTTTCAAATCGACAATAGAGCGAATTTCTTGTAAAATCATTTCTTTGATTTTTCCATCCTCTTTTGTCAGTATCCCTTTAACGTTTTCCATTACAAAATACTTAGGCCGTAATTGCCTAATTACTTTGAGATAGTGAGCAAACAAATCATCCTTTTTATCAAACTTTTTTCGCTTCCCTGCCAAGCTAAAACTTTGACACGGAGGTCCTCCACAAACAATATCAATTGCTTTGCCTTTTAGTTTTTTAAGGAAGTTATCTAAAAAATCTGGCTCGGTAATGTCCTGTCTTAAAAACTCTGCATCAAGCCCAAGTTGATAATTGTATCTTGCAAGGTGTGTCAACTCACAGTTTTCGTTTATATCACTTGCCAATCTAAAGTCGTAATATTTGTTGTTATATTCAGCTTGTAAAAAGCCTTCACTAAAACCACCTGCACCTGCAAATAAATCAACAAAAGTAACCTTCTGCATTTTTTCATATTCGGCAGCATCTTCTAATACAATGTTTACATCGGTGTTCATTTTCCTGCTGTTGACAAGCGACAATATTTTTTCCTTTACCTTCTTGTCGGTAAAGTGTGAATGAGGAGCAGTTTCAAAATGTTTTTCGACCTCTTGTTTTAAGAAGTTCAAAAACTTGTTTATTGACTTATGGCAATATTCCGTTTCCTTCACTAATTGATTGGTATTGTCCCAATCTTTTTTAAGTATCTTTTCGCCAGTTGACACCTTTATTTGGACATCTTTTTGGCGTAAGACAAGGTGTATTGGATACTTCTTGCTTTTGTCAGCCTTGTCTAAGTAAAATTTAACATTAACCATAATTGCGGACATTTTAACGGACACGGACAAATTTACGGACACTTTCAACATCTACAACTATTTCACTACATATTTTTGCATCTCGACCGACCAGACCGCTGGGTATGCCGACAACACGACTTTGCGTAATTCGGATTTACTTACAAACGCCAACCTTAAGATTATCTAATATGTTGATTTTAAGTAATATAATGAAACTTTGTGCTCCTAAACCCGCCTGAACGAAAAGATTGAAAACGTGATGTTAACTTTGGGAATATTCTTAAACTTTGCGGCCCGAGATCTCATGGTTTTTTGAAAGCCTCCGAGTTTCCGGGCGCGATCCATGCCATTCAATCTCCCCTTATCGCCCCTTCAACCCATTCCCGAACATCCCGGAAACAGCCGGGGCATCTCGCTTTTTATCAAGCGCGACGACCTGCTGCATCCCGAAATCCAGGGCAGTAAGGCACGAAAATTGACCGCCCTGCTCCCACAAATCAAACAATCACATCCCAGCGGCTTGGTCACTTTTGGCGGGGCCTTTTCCAACCATCTGCATGCGGTAGCGGTGGCGGGCAGGATTTTTGACCTGCCCACCTATGGAATTCTGCGGGGCGAACACGCTGATTTACAAAACCCAACGCTCCGATTTTGTCAGGAAAACGGCATGAGGTTGCACCGGATGCCCAGGGCCCAATACGATGCCTCTAAGAATCTGGACGGCCCGCTCCTGAGCAGCTTATTCCCGAATTGCTACCTGCTGCCCGAAGGCGGCAACACTCCGCAGGCACTAGAAGCTTGCGCAGCGATTCCAAGGGAAATAGTTGCGCAGTTATCTCACCAACATCTTGAACTTTCGAGCCGCCCAATTTACATCTGTGCCCCCGCAGGTACGGGTTGCACGGTGGCGGGCATCATTGCCGGGCTGGTCGTTCCTGACAGCCAAGTGTTGATTTTCCCGGTCAGCAGCCATGGGCTTGACCAGAAAACCATCCTGCGACTTTTGCCCGATCCCGCCCAAACGGAACGACGTTTCAGCATGGTTCACGAATACAGCTTCGGTGGATTTGCCAAACTCCACCCACCTGTCATGGAATTTGTCCGCAGGTTTTTAACACAAACCAACATCCTGCTCGACCCCATCTACACCGCCAAAATGCTTTTCGGCCTATTTGATATGCTTGCTAAAGGTCAGTTCGCGTCCGGGAGCACTGTGGTGGCATTGCACACGGGCGGATTGCAGGGCTGGGAAGGGTTTGGTGCGCGGTATGGGGAAGCTGCCAGGGTGTGAGCCTTGGCGCTGTAAATCAGGGTATTAGGAGATAATTTCAACAACATTTTTGTTTTAAAACACTTTGGTCTCTTTTGCGAGGGAACGGCAGATTGTGACATTTTTAAAAAAAAACGGCAGCTATCGCGAGAAAGCGGTCAGGTATAGGTTGAATTTCAAACTTAAAAAAGTTTTGCTTTTTTTCAAAAACCATTTCTTATTTCAAAACAAAATCTGTTAATTTTGACCCGCTAAATGAGAAAAGAAAAACTTTTGCACTGTGGAAAATTAACCTTCGCTTAACCTGGCGCGCCTCCGGCGAACGCGCCAAAACGAACAAAAAGGCGCGCTTCATTTTTGCTAAAACAATGCTTTTCAAGCCTTAACCGATTTCAAAGATGACCTTGCAAGGACTGTTGATAACTGAAACCCGATGTGGATAAACTAGCCTGTTTCTTTAGTTCTCCACACATGCCAACGGGTTTCTCCACAGATTGACGGCCACACGGATTGTTTCAAATAGAAATTTCGGGCTGCAAAAGGTAGGTTTGCAGCCATTTTGTACCCCGGAACGCTGTTCCGGCAAAAAATACCGGAACAGCGTGCCGGCATACACACCATGAACGAATCGAGCAATAATCAACAAGGCTACCAACAGGGCGGCAACAGCGGCAAAGGCCGCCGCAACGCGCCCAACAACGAGAACTTGTCCAACTTCGTGTTCGGCAAAGTGCAGCCTCAGGCCGTGCCGCTCGAAGAAGCCGTGCTCGGCGCACTCATGCTCGACCGCGAGGCCCTGCCCATGGTGATGGACACCCTGCGCCCAGAGAGTTTTTATTTGGAGGCACACCAACACATTTACCGCGCCGTGATCCGTTTGTTCGAGCGGTCCAACCCCGTGGATTTGCTGACCGTGACCGAAGAATTGAAGAAGGCGGGCGAACTCGACCATATCGGCGGCGGCTACTACCTCGTAGAACTCAGCAACCGCGTGGCATCCGCGGCCAATATCGAATACCACGCCCGAATCATCGCCCAAAAACATATCCAGCGCGAACTCATCGGCGTCAGCACCCGCACCATCCGCGATGCCTACGAAGACACCACCGATGTGTTCAACCTGCTGGACGAGGCTGAAAAAGGGCTTTTTGCCATCACGCAAAACAACTTGAGCCGCTCCTACGAGAGCATGGGCAGTCTCAGCAGCAAGGTGCTGAAACAGATTGAGGAACTTTCCAAAAAAGAAGATGGACTCACGGGTGTGCCCACAGGTTTCACCGACCTCGACCGGCTAACCTCCGGCTGGCAGCCCTCGGATTTGATTATTATTGCAGCCAGGCCGGGCATGGGAAAATGTCTTGGGAAGGGCACCAAAGTGTTGATGTACAATGGATTGCTCCAAAATGTAGAAGATTTAAAGACTGGCGATCTGCTCATGGGCGACGACTCCACTCCCCGGCAAGTGCTGTCTACCACTACTGGCCAGGAAATGATGTACTGGGTACGTCAAAACAAAGGCATTGATTACCGGGTGAACGAGAGTCACATCCTCTCGCTCAAGCGCAGCCGAACGGAGTGGAGGCATCAAAATGGCGATGTGCTGAATATCAGCGTGAAAGAGTATCTAGGGCAGACCGCCAAATTCAAAACCAACTACAAGGGCTATAAAACGGCGGTCGAGTTTGCAGAAAAATCACTTCCGGTTCACCCTTATTTCCTTGGACTTTGGCTGGGCGACGGCACCTCGGAAAATAGCAACCTCTCTACCACCGATGAGGAAGTGGTGAGTTATCTGGAAACCTATTCACAGGAATTGGGCTTGCATTTGAAAAAACAACCGCAAGACCCTCAAAAACGCCCCATTTACTGCATCGCAAACGATCGTCAACACACGATGGGGTATTCACTGCACGGTATGTTGCGTGCTTTGGGGGTATTGGGGAGTAAACACATCCCGCAAGATTATCTAATCAATTCCACAGCAAAACGCCTCGAACTGTTGGCCGGTTTGATTGACAGCGATGGCCATTATCTGGTACAATCCAATGGGTTTGAAATCACACAGAAAAATGAACGACTTGCACGGGAGATCAAGTTTTTGTGCGATTCTTTAGGATTCAGAACCTCATTGACCGCCAAAAAAGCGCAAATAACATCCATCGGGTTTGAAGGCATGGTTTGGCGCTTGCGCATCTATGGCGACTTGGACAAAGTGCCCGTGCGCATTCAACGCAAACAACCCAATCCCTGGAAAAGCAAGATAAACTGGCAAGTGACAGGCATTCGCGTGGAAGCCGATAAAGTGGACGATTACTTTGGATTTGAATTGGATGGCAACGGACTTTTCCTCTTGGAGGATATGACCGTGACGCACAACACGAGTATGGTATTGGCTGTGGCGCTGAACGCAGCCCGCGATTTCGGCAAAGGGATCGCCCTTTTTTCGCTTGAAATGGCCTCCACCCAACTCGTGCAGCGACTCATTTCAATGGAGTCGGAAATCCCCGCCAACAAATTCCGCAACGGGAAACTGGAAGATTACGAGTGGCAAATGCTCCAAAGCACCGTGGAGCGGCTCAACGCAGTCCCGATTTTTATTGACGATACGCCGGCCATCAACATCTTCGAGCTCCGCGCCAAATGCCGCCGCCTCAAGATGCAGCACGACATCCAGTTGATCGTGATTGACTACCTCCAACTAATGACCGGTTCTGCGGACAACAACCGCAACGGAAACCGCGAGCAGGAAATCGGCTCTATCTCGCGTGCCTTGAAATCGCTGGCAAAAGAGTTGAACGTGCCGGTGATAGCGCTATCGCAGTTGAGCCGTGCCGTGGAGGTAAGAGGTGGGAGTAAAAGGCCGCAATTGAGCGATTTGAGAGAAAGTGGAAGCATCGAGCAAGATGCAGACATCGTCTCCTTTATTTATCGCCCAGAATACTATCAGATTCTGGAAGACGAACAAGGGCAAAGCCTCAAAGGAATTGCAGAGTTTATCATCGCGAAACACCGCAATGGAGCCTTGGATACCATTAAACTAAAGTTCACGGACACCTTCGCCAAGTTCAGCAATTTGGACGATCCGTCTTTTGCCGGTTTGTCAGACCCGCTCTCGGGGCCATTTCAGCCAAGTGTTATCTCTCGCCAATCGAGAATGAATGATGAGGATATACCTTTTTGATAAAGTGATATAGTGATGTTTAAACCCCTTCTTCCGAGTGGACAGGATGGGTTCAGCAGGCAAGCAAAAACCCCGTCTGGCAGTGCCAAGCGGGGTTTTTGCTTAATGGGTTAATGTCTAAAGCCATCAATTACTTTTCAATAGGCTTCTTCTCCGCGTCGCGCATCCCTTGACGGATTTCGTCTTCTACCGAATTTTTAGCGCTGTTGAATTCGCGGATGCCGCGACCCAAACCACGCATGAGCTCGGGAATTTTTTGACCCCCGAAAAGGAGCAGCACTACCAGAAAGATAAGCACGAGCTCCGAGCCGCCGAGGTTGCCGAGAAACAAAAATGTAGCAGTCATAGTCGTTGAAATTTAAAGTGGAAAAATCGGGCGCCCGCGCCCGGAATGCCTTTGACCCTAAAGGAAGGACAAAGTTACACGCTCTGATTGGCAAATAGGGCCTGCGGCAAAAATTTAACCTCAGGCGGGCAAACCAGGGGGTGAAATTCCGGGGAACCGACACCAAATCATTACTTCGCCATTAGCGTGGGTACGGCCGCTGTATTTGTCCCAACTGGCATCGAGCATGTGTTATCAAGGGAAACCGTTTGTCCGGGTTTAGCTTATAATGAGCAGGCCATTGGTCCAGAGGCGTTCGAATACGGCTGCGCAACGGCCGTCGGGCAGCGCGGCAACACCGTTAAAGCGATTAGAAAAACGCGTATTCGCCGATATAAAAGTACCGTCCAGGTAGTATCGGTTTCCGCCAGATACCCAGTCCAGCAGGGTATCTCCTTCCCAGACGAGAGAGAGAGGTTTTTTGGAAAAAGGGAGGATTGATTTTTGTAGCATGTCTCACATAATCTATTTATGGGGCCATAAAGTTCCCGGGGGCGAAAGAAACTTGGAACTCAAGGTGACACCTCCTCCTCCGTCGGAGCTGTCACCTTGAATTCCCCCAAAGTTTTGAACAAGATTTTCCCGATTTGAAAAGGATTTAAATGATTTTTGCCCCGTAAAATCAAAATCCCATGCAACCCAGGATTAAAACCCTTCCAATCCTGTTCGCATCCTGCGAATCCTAGTACAAAAACGCCCAGCCATGTCCAAACTCGCCCTACAACGCATCGCCGAAAACAAAAAGACCAGGGCCACCACCCTCGACCTCGGTAACTGCGGCCTCACGGAGCTGCCGCCCCAAGCCCTGGACTGTGTCTGGCTGGAAACCTTGATCCTGAGCCAAAGCTGGTGGTTGTTTCATCGGTACTACGCCAAATCCTGCCTGAAAACCTTTTCTAACATGGCAAACAATTTGGGATGGCGCTTTTCCAACAATTGAGGCTGTTGGAAAAAATACTCGCTCACTACGCTCAGGAACTCTGCCTCATTGGTGCTGCCGTAAGGATTTATGTCAGATTCCCCCTCTTGAATGTCTTTTATTTTCTGGTGCATTAATTTCACCCAGGGGACCAGGAAAGGTTGTTGGAGGAGCGCCTCCGGAACGCCGTCGGTGGCGCCGTCCGCTCGGTCGAGCATGTGGACAAACTCGTGGATACCCACATTTTGGCTGGAGTTGTTTCTAAAACCCTGATGCAGGGCAGGTTTCGACAAAATCATGGTGCTGGTCATATTGGCTCCACCCACCATGCCAAGTATGTTCCGTTCCGCTCCTTGCTGAGTCTCATAGTCCGTATTGAACGATCCTTCGTACAGGATCACTTCAGTTAAGTTGCGATAGTGCCAGCCAGGGAATCCGAACAAGGGGATAACAGCGCTTGCTCCCACCAACAGCTGATCAATATCCTCCACATCCGTGCCGACGCCTGAGATTCTAACTTCGTTCAAAAACTTCAGAATACTCTCCTCAAAACGAGATTTCTCCGAATCCTGAAGTTTATTATAAAACGATACGTTCTCTTCAAGCATGGGTCGCCAAACAGCTGGGAAGATGGCTGTCAGTCGTTTTTTCTTTTTGGGAAACATCCACCACCAGAACCCTCCCAGCAGTAGTAAGAAAAATACGATCGCTAAGGTTTGGGAATGTGACATAAGGCAAGCAGGTTATTCGCCGGAACAAAAATTGGAATTAATATCATCAAAGATAAAGAACTCTTTGGAACTCAAGGTGACACCTCCTCCTGCATCAGAGCTGTCACCTTGAGTTCCCGCTACTCTGCCACCAGCTTCCCACTGCCCACCAACCGCCCGTTCTGGGTGATTTTGAACAGATAAATGCCTGAAGGACAATCACCTTTTCTCAGTTGGAAAAACTCATTATCCGACTCCATTTCGCGTACAACATTTCCCCGGAGATCAAACACTTGCAAGCGCAATCCAGTAGTGCGGGCAAGTCCGCTCACCTCTAATATCGTCTGCTCGCTGAAAGGGTTTGGCATGGCAATTACCCTTGCCTCCGGCACAACAGGTTGCCACAGCCCCACGGTGATGAAGTTGTTGCCCAGACGGTGGAAGGTTGTGTTGGTGAACACCGGATCGTTGAAGTCGAAATAGATCGCAGCGGTGTTTTCAATCAGGGTTTCGAGGGGGGCGTCTAAACGTGGTTTGATGATGAACTTCGCAAAACCATTGGAGGCTACTTCGTTCGTATTGGAATCGGGCAAAAGGATGTTCTCAAAAATGAAATGTACGATGCCCTCGCCATTCAGGTCGTAACGATAAGGGTGGCTGCTGGCCCCAAAACGGATGGTGGCCGGATCGAGCCATGACGAGAGTGTGTCAACAATCTGAACCGTAAATGCCGTATCTGTCCCGGTATTTTGGAAACGGATGAGGTACTCGATGTCGGTGCCGGGGCGGACATAGTGATCCGCCCCGTAACCGACAGGGTAGCCGTGTTTATCATTTGGATCGAAAGAGCCGATATTGACGGTACAATCAATGTCCACCGCAGGCGATTCATCCGGCGTGGGGAATTGATTGACAAAACCTGTTGAAAATGAGGCGTTTGAGGTGCATCCTTCCACTGAAAGCCCTATCGGGGCGGGATACGGGTGGAACTGCTCCTGCCCCACCTCCACACGCCAGGTGCTGCCGTTAGCGGGTAACGCTATCTCCATGGATGCGTTTTCTACCAACGGCGGCAATACGCCCGAGCGGAACATGATCCCATCCTCCACCACGATGTAATCCCGGGTGGTGGACATCGTTGCTTTCCCCTCATTCTGGATGATAAAGCGCAACGAATCGTTGTTGCACACGCTTTGCACGTTGAGGCTTGCGCCCGACCAGTTGGCGCTCGTCGGCACACAAAGTGTGTCGGGATAGATGGCTGCCTGGGTACAATGTGTCTGGCCAAGGGCTGCATTGCAGTTCACAAAAACCTGGAGACTAAACATTCCACACTCGCCGATGTCAAGGTCACCCACCTCAAAATGGAGTGCATTGGACCCCAAATCGGTGTAAGCAACAGATGAAGAAAGCAAGGTTAAGAAGGGATCCAACACAACCGTGATATAGGCATCCTCTGCTTTTTGAGTACCCTGGTTGCAATATTCAACGGCGTAGGAATTGTTGCCAAAACAGCGGCGCAACTGGTTGGTGCCAATGCTGACCGTGAGCGCCGGACAGAGGTAGCTGGATTTTACGGGGAAATCGCCCCCGGAAACCGTGTCGCCCGCCGCGCCCACCGTAGCAAGTATGCCTCCAGGGCAAACCGACCACAGGCCGTTGGGCACAAATACTTTCATGGAATAGGTGCCGACTGGCACACCCACGAGGTATTGGCCCAGTGCATTGGTGACGCCGTAGAGCGTATCGTTGGCGCCTTCAGCCCGCACAATCCAGCCTGTAAGGCCGGGCTCGCCAAAATCCAGAGAACAACTTTCATCCTCATCATGGAAAACGCGGCCTGTTATAGCGCCACACGCACCACCACCCGAAAGGCTTACGGCGTAATCATTGGTGGCGGTACAGCCGTTTAAATTGGTGATGGTGAGTGTATACAGGCCAGAGAAATTAGCATTGATGGCAGCCGTCGTGGCCGTGAAGCCATTCGGGCCAGACCATTGGTAAGAAAAATTGGGGAGGTTTGGGCCGGTGATGGTTTCTGTGCTGCAATCGTTGGAAAGGGAAACGATGCTGAAGATTATCTGCGTAGGCTGTGCTACAGCCATTGTAGAAATTTCACTGCAATTGTTGGCATCTGTGACTGTGACCGTATAAATGCCAACAGTTAAATTGCTCAGGTCTTGTGTAGTCGCAGTATTGCTCCAAAGATAAGTGTACGCGGATGAGCCACCTGAAGGCGTTAGATTTACTGCGCCATTGTTGCCGCCGAAACATGAAACATGGGTAATAACAGTCGAAAGAACCAAGTCTGTTGGTTGAGTAACCGTTGTGCTCCCAGTTCTGGTACAACCTAAGGCATCGGTTACGGTAACAGTATAGTTGCCCGCAGGAATTCCAGCCAAATCTTCCGTCATGCTGCCATTGCTCCATGCATAGATGTAGGTGGGCGTGCCACCGATTACCGTCAAGTCAATCGCCCCATCGTTCCCGTTGCAAGAAGCGTCTGTAACGTTTAAGACAATACTTGGAACATTGGAGTTGTTGGATACGGCAAAGGACGCCGTTTGCGTACAAGACCCACCCGCGCTGACAGTAAGATCATAATTCCCTGCCTGCAAGCCATTTATATCTTCTACAATAGCGCCGTTCGACCAGGTGTAGGTATAAGATCCCAATGGCGTAACCGCTACATCAATACTTCCGTTCGGATTGCCCGCGCAATCGGCATTAGGGCTTATGGTTCCATTTATTGAAATTGACAGGTTATTGTTCGTCACATCAACGCTGACGGTATTGGTACAGCCATTGGCGCCCGTCACGGTGAGCTCGTAAAAACCCGCAGGAATATTGGAAAGGTCTTCCGTTGTAGCTCCATTCGACCAAAGCGTAGTGTAGGGTGCGACTCCGCCTGTTACGCTGGCATCAATGCTCCCGTTGTTGAAATCACAGGTCGAAGGGACGAATATCGCAGAAGCGATAGGGTTATTGGGATTGTCGGGAACATTGTAAGTGTCCACCGCCGTACAAGTACCACCATCGCTCACCGTGACGGCGTAAGTACCCGGGGACAAGCCTGTCGGATCTTGGCTGGTGGCGCCGTTTGACCATGAGTAGGTATAACTCCCTGGAGGTGTCACGGTAAGGTCAATTGCGCCATTTGAAAAGGCACAGGCAGTGGAAGCCGTGACCACCGCACTTAGGAAAAAACCGGGAGTCTGCCCCACATTCCCACTGGCCGTTTTGGTACAACCAGTGGCATCCGTAACGGTGACGGTGTAATTACCTGGGCAAAGGTTTGTCACGTCTTGAGTGGAATTACCCATTCCCCAAATATACTGGTAAGGCGATGTGCCACCTGTCACTGTCAAATCAATAAGACCTGTACAGTTGCCTGTACAGTCATCTTCTGTGGCTAGAGTAGCCAGCTGAATGGTGCTATTAATTTGATCAACATAAGCAGACGTAGTTATAGAACACTCACCAAATGCGAAACTGACCGTTACAAAGTAAGTTCCTTGCACTAAACCGGTTATATCTTGGGTTGTTTCGCCCAGTCCCCAGGCATAGCTAATGGGAGAAGATATCCCAGTGACGGACAAATCAATCGCACCGTCAATCCCGCCAGCGCAATCTTTATTGGTGACAACGGTAGTAAGTGACACGTTTGAATGATCTTCCCCAACAACTAACACGCCAAAATAATTACACCCGGTGGCATCTGTGACTGTCACCGTAAAAGTCCCAGCCAGTACATTGATGACACTGGAATTCGTGGAGCCGTTGGACCACAGGTATGTATTTGGCGAAGTACCCTGGATCACATTCACCCCAGCTTCTCCTAATTGGCCTTGGCCCGTGCAGGACACGTCTAACACATAACGATCTTGTACCGGAATGATGGGTCCGGGAAACACAATGACCACATCCTCCATAATACAAGCATTTTGGATGTCAAAAACCGATAATTTGTACGTTCCTGATTCATCCACCACGGGATTGGACGTATTTATACCCGACACGAAATTGCCGTTGGTTGTAGTCCATACATAAGTGTATGCTGCCCCGCTGCTGGAACCGCTCCCATCCAATGTAACCTGACCGCCCCCGCAAGGAATTCCGGTATCCGGGCCAGCATCGGCTATTGGGGGGCCTTGACCGCTCACCAAAACGATGTCTTGGGACCCGCACATGTTGGAAGCATTACCAACCTTAAGTGTATAAGTACCTGGAACAGATACCGTCTGAAATGGATTCGAATTGTTGCCAGTAATGCCCGGACCGGTCCAGAGCATCGTTATACCCGGACCTGAGGCGGTACCGTTGCCACCGATGGTCACTTGAGACAACTGGCAACTCAAACTCTTGTCAATTCCGGCATCCGAAACTGGCGGAATAGTATCTGCAATCAGGGTTCTTACCGCGGTGGCTACACAACTTTGCCCATCAATAATTGTGACGGAATAAGTACCTGGCAAATTGGTAGATATTATTCCTCCTTGAACATTGTTGGACCACAGATACAGGTAAGGAGAAGAGCCACCCTGAACAACTGCGGTCAAATCTATAACGCCAAAGGTATATTCTATCGCTTCACAGTCAATGTTACGCCCGGTTATACTCACACTGAGCTGAGCCGGAGCGCTAACTGTTTGTGTAAACGTCTTCGTGCACCCAAGACCGTTTGTCACTGTAACCGTGTAAGTACCTGCACTTAGATCAGCCACATCCTCGTCTTGCACACCATTAGACCATTCGTATTGAATAGGCTGCGTTCCGCCATTTACGACCAGGTCAATAGCTCCGTTATTGCCCCCAAAACAGGAAACATTGGTTACATCGGCAGATAGTGTAAAGTCACACTGCGCACTAGCACGTTGCGCGGCAAAAAACAGGCACAGCAACATGAAAATGGAATTAAAGCGGGTGATGTTCATAAGCGAGATTTGTCTTTTTGCATGATTCCGTCCCGGGCGGGGGTTGCCTTAGAGACTTTGATACTGCAAATGTTCGGCTTGTAGCCTGCCCCTGCAAAGACATTTTTTTAAGATTGTAATCTTATATTTTAAAAAATAGAATCAAGTAAATTGATTGTCAATATTTTAAAACAAAGAAAGTAAAAATAATTGACTTGAAAAGTCCGAAATTTGAGCCGAAATTTTGTTTGCGTGGCAGGTGGAACGCGGATTATACGGATGAGACCCGGATTTTTTAGTTTAACACATCCGTGTCTCATCCGTGTAATCCGTGTTCCACTTGCCAAAGTTCATACGGTCACCAAAGCTTCCAATAAGTTTATCAAAATTATGGAAAAAACGCTCCTCTGGGAAGCCTTCTCTACGCTTTCGCCCGCCGAAGTACGCGAGTTTGGCAAATTTGTCCGCTCCCCATTTTTCAATACCCGCCCCCAATTGGTGGAATGGTTTGATTTTTTAGCCGATTGCAAGGCGCAAGCAAACGCATCCTTGCCCCTTCCTGAACATTTAGAGGAGGGGCTTGGCGTAAGATTAGCCAATTCCGCCCTCCTTGCTTTATTGGAAAAATACCTCGTGTACAAGGAAAAATTCAGCGACGAACCACGCGGCAAAATCCAACTCGCCGCAGCGTACCGCAAGCGCAACCTGAGCCGCCATTTTCAAATCACACTCCGCGAAGCCCGCCAGAGCCGCGAACGCCAACCTTGGCGGCACGCCGATTACTACCACGACCTCAACCTGATCGAATGGGAACAATATCAGTTCGATACAGCACAAAAACGCACCGACTCGCTCAATATCCAGTCCACTTCCGACCTGATGGACACGGCGTTTGTGGCGCGCAAACTCCGGCTGGCCTGTCTGGCCGTGTCGCACCAGGCCGTGTACAAAACAGATTACCGCATTGGGCTGCTCGAGGCCGTACTGGCAGAATCCGAGCGCATGGCCGACATTCCGGCGGTTGGGCTTTACTTCCACTGCTACCATTTTCTCTCCGATCCTTTTGAACTGGGCGAGGGGCATTTTAGCCGCTTCCGCGAAATGTTGGCCGCCTGTGCCGACACCTTTCCCAAGGAAGAATTGCGCACGCTCTACCTGTTGGCCATCAACTTTGGCATCAAAAAAATCAATGAATCGCGGGCTGGTTGGCTCCGAACCACCCTCGATCTCTACAAGGCTGCATTGGCCCACGACCTGCTCCTAGAGAACGGGCAGATTTCACGTTTTGCCTTTACCAATATTGTAGCCAGTGCCGTGCGGGCAGGCGAAGCCGATTGGGCTGAAACGTTCATCCTTGAATACCGCCCTAGCCTCGAACGCAGTTGGCGCGACGTTACTGCAAGCCTCAACCTCGCCCGCGTGGCCTACGCCCGCAAGGATTACTCCAGCGCCCTGCTCCATCTTCAGCGTTCGGACTACAAAGACACCATCAACAACATGGTGGCCAAAATTTACCAGTTGAAAATCTACTACGAAACCGACGAATTCGACCTGCTCAACAGCCACCTCGCCAGCCTCAAAAACTATGTGCGCCGACACACGGCTATCGGGTATCACCGCACCAATTATACCCGTATTGTGCATTACACCGAGCAGTTGATGGCCCTGCATTTCAATGATTCCAAGGCCGTGTCGGCGCTGCGCGAGAAGATCGAAGGGGAGCAGATTTTGACGGAAAAAGAGTGGTTTTTGGAGATGCTGAGGTGAGAGTGCGTACCCCGGAACTCAGTTCCGGGGATTACCAGCTCAGAAAACTGCCGAAATAATTTTCCAAAACATGTTCCCGAAACAGAGTTCCGGGATACACACAGGCTTACCCTATTACCTTCCGCGAAAGTTTGAGCTAGGATTTTCCCGATTTCTAAAAGATTTAAAGGATTTTTGCCCAATAAAATCCAAATCCCCAGGCAACCCAGGATTAAAATCCTT
>JBBQSW010000010.1:0-20099 GCA_038213575.1 Chitinophagales bacterium
ACGCCCCGTGGTTTTTCATTCGATGGCGATGAAACCGTTTTTGGAAAGTTCTTCGAAAAATTGACGACGTTCCAAACGCATTTTGAACCCTACGACCTGAAATTCAGAAAAGGTGGGTCGGGCGCAGACATTAGCCCGCTCAAAGGCATGAAAGGATTGTTGAGCGGCTATTTGCCTGACTCCCAACGCTATTTTGACTATCACCATGCTGAATCAGATACCTTTGACAAAGTGAACAAACGCGAATTAGAACTCGGCACGGCAAGTATGGCCGCATTGGTATACCTGATTGATAAATACGGTCTCTAACCGCCCCCCTAAACCTCTCAACCCTCAACCTCTCAACCCCTAAACCCTAAACCCTAAACCCTAAACCCTAAACCTCTCAACCCTCAACCTCTCAACCCTAAACCTCCCAGCCCATGCTCAAAATCGCCCTTTCCGACGACCAAGAACTTTTCATAGAGAGTCTCTGCGCGCTTTTTACAAACACGGGGGGCGAAGTGGAAGTCATCTGGACAGCGCGGAGTGGTGAAGAAACCCTTGAAAAAGTGCGCGAACAAAAGCCCGATGTGCTGGTGCTCGACTATTTTTTCAAAGGGAAAACCCTAGATGGGGGAGAAACCTGCCGATTGCTTTTGGAAGAATTTTCCGGTCTCGGTGTCTTGCTGCTCAGTGTAAGCTGCGAAATGACGGTCATCCGGGATGCTTTCCAAAAAGGCGCGAGGGGCTATGCTTCCAAAGACATTAGCAAGGGGGAGCTCTTGCGTGGTATCCGAGCCGTGGCACAGGGCGAGTGTTTTCTGGATCAAACCTCTTTGAAGGAGACCATCCAATTCATTACCTCTGCACAGCCACAATTGCAGCCAAAACCCCCCAAATCGCTGCTTACTCCCCGCGAACTAGATGTTGCACAGCCCTACGCCATGGGGAAATCAGTGCGTGAAATCGCAGAATCGCTTTTCATCAGCGAAGACACGGTGGAAAGCCATATAAAAAACATACGCTCAAAAACCTGTGCCACCAGTCGCTACGAAGCAGGCGAATGGTTGAAGAAAAATGAACTTTGGGTAGATTAGATTGACGATCGCCATATTGTGTACCAACTGCTCTGTTGCAACAGAACGGTTGGTACACAATATGGCGATAGTCTGTTAGATTTACATAACAAGTATCCAGTATAAGGTTTCAATTGGGGACTTTCCACTGGATACTTTTCACTGGACAATTAGATGACGATCTTACTACACGGCGCCTTAGGTAGCGCAGCCCAGTTCGACGCTTTTCAGGCTCAAATGCCTGAAGGTCAATCTGCTTTTGCCCTCAATTTTCCTGGCCATGGCGGCCTGGCCAGCAGCGAAGCCTTTTCCATGCGGCTTTTTGCCGACGCGGTTTTGAAATTTATGGACGAAAAAAACGCTGCGCAGGCCGATATTTTTGGCTATTCCATGGGCGGGTACGTCGCGCTTTGGTTTGCCTGGAAACATCCCGAACGGGTACGGAGTGTTACAACTTATGGCACCAAACTCAATTGGAATCCCGAAGTAGCAGCAGGCATGAGCCGGATGTTCGACCCGGAAAAAATTGAGGCCAAAGCCCCACAGTTGGCAGAATCCCTTGCCAAAACGCATGGCGCTGAACATTGGAAGCCACTTTGCCAAAACACAGCCACCTTCCTCCACGATTTAGGGAATGGCCTAGGCTTGTCCCCCGGAGCCTTTGGTGAAATCCATTGCCCCGTCACCATTGGTTGGGGCGACCTGGACAACGTAGTGACAGAATCAGAAAGCCGTCATGCAGCGGAAGCCATACCTCATGGTCGGTTTGAAGTTTTGCCGGGAGGCAAACACCTTATGGAGCAGGTGGATGCCGCGCAGCTAATGACTAAGTTATGGGTGCCGCGTTCCTAATTGCGGTCAAGAAATTGTTTTTACTTCGGCAATAATACCGTGTCAATGGAGTGAATCACCCCGTTTGACTGGTACACATCATAGGTGCTGATATTGGCCGTGTTGCCACTTTCGTCCATAACTACAATGTTTCGTGAGCCGTTCATTTTGAAAGTAAGCGTGCCACCGCTAACGGTTTTAAGGGTGTTTTTGCCTTTTTTCAACATTTTGGAAATAGATTTAAAATCGTACTGGCCAGACACCACGTGGTAGGTGAGTACTTTGGTCAGTGTGCCTTTGCTTTCGGGTTTCAAAAGGGTCTCGACCGTTCCAGCAGGCAAGTTTTCAAAGGCATCATTGACCGGGGCGAACACGGTGAATGGGCCTTTGCCTTGAAGTGTTTGCACCAATCCAGCGGCCTTCACGGCGGCTACCAACGTAGTGTGGGCTTTAGAATTAACTGCGTTTTCTATGATGTTCTTTGCAGGGAACATCGTTTCACCACCTACTTGGACGGTTTTTTGGGATTGTGCATTGGCCGAAAAGGTTGCGAACGTGATGGCAAGCAGAAGGCTTGCGCTTTTGAGAAGCAATTTCATGTTTGTGCTAAAATATGTTTGGTGAAAATGTGTGGATGTAATAACAGCAACATTTACGGAGGAAGGCAGGCGTTCGGTTTTTTGTTTCCTGAATTTTTTGGGGATCGGTGTAATTATGGGCTATACTGTAACCCGTTTTGTTAATTTTGTGTCTCGTAGGCAAACGCCTTTTCACAATACCCGATATTGAGTTCCGGGAATTATTATGAGTGCAGCCATATCAGACGAAACGCTTATCCAACAGGCCCTTGGAGGTCGGCAGGCGGCATTTGCCACGCTGGTGAACCGCTACGAACGCTATGCATTCACGCTGGCCCTTCGCATGGTGAAAAACCGGGAAGATGCACATGAGGTAGCTCAGGATGCGTTTTTGCGGGCATTTCGATACTTGCCCGATTTTCGGGGGGAGGCAAAATTTTCGACTTGGCTCTATAAAATAGTGTACTCGACTTCACTCAATTTTTTGCGCAAACAAAGCCCTGACATTCAATCGCTTGACGACGAAAATCGCCCCATACGACTTGCCGACGAAGGTTCGCCCGATGCCTCCCACGCGATGGAGCAGACCGACCGAAATACCGCGCTCCAAAGTGCCATTGGCCATCTTTCGTCTAATGACGCAGCCATTATAACCTTGTTTTACCTGTACGAACACACACTCGACGAAATCTGCCAAATCACCAACCTCACCATGACCAATGCAAAGACAAAACTTTGCCGCGCCCGCCAACGTTTAAAGGCGATTGTGGAAAGTAAATTTGCAATGGAATTGACTATTGGCCGTTGACTATTGACCTTTGACTATGGAAAATAACTTAATGCTCACCGATGACCTGCTTTGGGACTACGCCGACGGTCTCCTAGAAGGCGACGAGCAGATACGCGTGGCCTCCTATCTAGGCCAACACCCTGAATATCAGGCCCGGCTGGATGCAATTTTGAGCGAAAAACGGGCTTTTTCTGCCTTGAGAATGGAAAAGCCCAACGCTGGTTTTGCCCAACAGGTAATGGCCGCCTGGGCTACCGAACAAGTGCCTGCAAAAGCCCTTGATCTTGCCAAGCCAAAGGGTAGAGACTGGATATTGTGGGGCATTGCTGCGGCATTTGGGCTAATGATGTTGGCGCCTTTGTGGATGGCTCCCGCTGCTGCCCCAGCGTTTCAAATCCCAGAGGCGTACATACCTCAGATTCAAGTCCCAACGTTTGATTGGGCAGGTTTTTTCAGCAGCGCATGGTTGCGCAATCTCGTTCTGCTCACAACGGCATTTATGGCTTTGAAACTTTTGGACAAATATTTGCAGGTTAGGAATATGCGCCTTTCGGGGCACTAATTTATAGATTCTTAATCTGTTTAAAAAGGGTAATTTGTTTTGAACACGTAACCCTCCTTCCTCAAGGCTACTACGAATAAAATGACAAAAGAAAAAAAGACCCACTTCATCCATCAGCCCCACTTCAAAGGCGGGCCAAAGGAATTGACCAAGTTCATTTATTCAAACCTGCGTTACCCAAAGGAAGCGTTTGAGGCAGGAGTGGAGGGCACTGTTTATATCGAATACGACATTGACTACCTTGGAAATGTGGTAGCAACCCGGGTATTGCAAGGCTTAAGCCACGGCTGCGACGAAGAGGCCTGCCGTGTGGTGCAGATGATGAAGTTTGACGTGGAACGCAATCGCGGTGTACACGTTCTTTTCCACCAAAAAATAAAGGTGCAATTTAAAAAACCGCAGCAGTTGCCGGTTCAGCCGCCTGTGGCGGCACACCAAATGCAGGTTGCCTACACAGTAACGCCCACTGCTGCTCCAAAGAAAGCAGAAAAGCCTGCCGAGGTTACATACAACTACTCTGTACAGATTTAGCGCCCGACTACAAAACAGGAGGGTCACTTTTCAAAACCTGCAAATTAATGTTCCATCGGCCAATTGATTGAATTGGTGGGATCGAATCAATCTCCTCAAGCCACCATTCCCATCTCCTGTTCCAAAAACAGTTCCAAGCCAGAGTTCTCGCAGCTTTCCAACCAACCATGCACGTCGGGCTGTAAGCCCATTCGCAGTTCGTTGATATGTTTTTTCAAGCGCGTACCTACCGGGCAGTTGGTTTGATTCACTTCAGGCAACTGGATTTTGCGGTCGCGCCAGGTAATTTCGCTTACATGGCTCACCACGGCTGCCGTTCCAGCGCCAAAGCACTCCTGAAGGGTACCGCGCCAGTAAGCGTCCGCGATTTCAGCGATGCTGAGCAGACGGTCTTCTACGGTGTAGCCCCATTCTTTGAGCAAGGTAACGAACGAGTCGCGGGTAATACCACGCAGAATCGTACCCGTGGTGGCGGGGGTAATTACCTTGCCGTCCATTACAAAAAAGAGGTTCATCGTACCCACTTCCTGCACGTACTTTTTCTCCACGGCGTCCATCCACATCACCTGGTCATAACCAGCGGCTTTGGCGCGTTGGGCCGGGAGGAGGGATGCGCCGTAGTTGCCGGCGCATTTAGCCTCACCAGCACCCCCTTGAGCAGCGCGGGTAAAGACTTCCTCGACCCACAGTTTAATGGGCTTTGGGTAATAGGGGCCTACAGGGCCTGTGAAAACAATAAAGCGGTACTGTTCGGAGGTGTGCACACCGAAATACTCATCGGTAGCGAACATTAATGGGCGTATATACAGGGCGTGGTCTTCCATAGACGGAATCCAATTCCGGTCAAGGTCCACCAACATCTTCAATGCTTGTACAAAAAGGTCTTCTGGAATCTCAGGCATACACATACGCTCCGCAGATACATTAAAGCGGCGTGCGTGCATTTCTGGTCGAAACAACACCGGTTCGCCGTGCATTTTGGTGGCTTTCATGCCTTCAAAAATGCTTTGTCCATAATGGAGCGCGAGATTAGCCGGAGAAATGTCTAAATTGCCAAATGGCTCAATGCGAAAATCTGTCCACTTTTGACCGTCGAAATCGGCAACAAACATGTGGTCAGAAATCACTTTGCCAAAAGGCAGGTTATTAAAGTCAACGGAGGGGAGTTTAGACTGGGTGGTCTGGGTGACTTTGACCGGGTATTTTACAGCCATAAAATTTAGGAAGTTGACTATGGTGAAAACCTTGTGAATAACGAGACAAAGGTATTTAGCTTTATGAGAACAAAAAAAATTTTATTCTAAAATTATGATTTTTTTTTGAGGGTTTGCAGAATTATTATTCCCCAGCAGGTCTTTTTCTGTGTGAAAATATTTTTTGTCTGCTTGTTATATGGCATTCAAGAGTGAATATTTGGCATGGCTTTTCAGCAAATATCACCTGTTATGAATAACAAACCTTACGTTTACCGTACATTTTTAACCCGGTTCCGAGTCATGATTTTTCAAAAACACAAATCTGCTGCCCCCATGCTGCTGCTGGCTTTGATGCTTTGCGCACTGCAATTCAATGCTCAAAACAACCCTTACCGTCGCCCTCCAGCCGATGTAGCAGCCATCGTAGAAGCCCGGCCCACCCCACAAGTGAGCATGAACCCTACCCGCGACGCGCTATTGCTCACCAGTTACAATCCGAACCCAGGCATTGCCACACTGGCCGAGCCGTTTCTGAAGCTCGCCGGACTCCGTGTGAATCCACAAATAAATGCCCGTCAACGGATTACAGAGTTTACTGGCTGCGAAATCCAATGGTTTGGCGAAGGGAAAAACGTGACCATCGAAATGCCCAAAACTGGACGTATGGCTGGGCCAGCGTCTTGGTCGCCCGATGGCAAACGCCTTGCTTTTGGTGTAGATGTAGCCGATGGCGTGCAACTCTGGGTGGCTGATGCCCGCACTGGCAAGAGTAAACGGGTAGCCAATCTGCTCCTGAATGATGTTTTGGCAACGGCTTTCTTCTGGCTCGAAGACAGTGAGCAACTTCTGGTGCGCAGTATCCCGGCAAACCGTGGCGCTGCGCCAAGCGCGACGGTAGTTCCCACCGGCCCCTCCATTGAGGAGACTTCGGGAAAGGTTTCCCAGGTGATGACGTATCAGGATCTCCTGAAAAACGAACACGACGAACTCCTTTTTGAATATTATGCCACGAGCCAGTTGGTAGTCGTAAACGTTAATACAGGCCAACTGCAAATGCTGGGTGCCCCGGGACTTTATACCGCTGTAGATTGGTCTCCTGATGAAAATTATGTGTTGGCAACGCAGTTGCGCAAGCCCTTTTCATACCGCGTTCAGTTCAGTAATTTTGCTCGAAAAACTGAAATTTGGGATCGCAAGGGTAATCCCGTTTGCATCATGGCTGACTTCCCGGTGACCGATGAGATCCCACGCCAAGGAACCGTAGTAGGGCCACGATCTTTTGAATGGCAGCCAATTCACGGTGCTCGACTGCTTTGGGTAGAAGCACTTGACGGTGGAGACCCAAAACGAAAGGTGGATTTCCGCGACAAAATCATGCTGATGGATGCACCTTTCTCAAGCACGGCGCGGGAGATACTTAAAACAAAATATCGCTACTCTGGATTTGAATGGTTGTCTGCAAAAGATGCTGGACTTTTGACCGAATATGACCGGGATCGTCGATGGTTCACCACCTATCGCACTGATTTACAAAACCCTGCCACGAAAGACACCTTGTTTGACCAAAGTGTGAACGACGATTACGCCAACCCTGGAAATCCGGTGTATGAGCGCCTCCCGAACGGAGACTGGGTCATTGCACAAGAGGGCGATTGGCTCTTCTATAATGCCGATGGAGCATCTGAAGATGGTCAATACCCCCGACTTGATAAAATCAACCTAAAAACGCGGGAGAAACAAACGCTTTACGAATCGGGAAATAAAACTTTTGAGGAGTTTATCGCCTTTGCCGGTAAAGGCCGCGAACGCATTGTGACGCGCTATCAAAGCAAAACAGAAGTACCCAATTTTTTCCTGGTCAACCTTTCTGACAATTCCCGGAAACCGCTCACTCAATTCGCAGACCCGGCGCCACAACTTACGGGTATTGCCAAGCAGATAGTGAAGTACACCCGCCCTGATGGAGTACCGCTTTCAGGTACGCTCTACCTGCCCGCCGATTACAAGCCCGGCCAAAAACTCCCGCTGTTCCTCTGGGCTTATCCACTCGAGTATTCCGACAAAAGTACCGCCGGTCAACTGCGCGTTACGGACAACACCTTCACTTTTTACCGCAACGACTCGCCCTTATTCTTTGTTACCCAAGGGTACGCCGTGCTGATGGACGCTACCATTCCCATCGTGGGAGACCCGGAAACGATGAACAATACCTTTCTGGAGCAAGCCACGTCTTCGGGTCGAGCGGCCATTGATTATCTGGATTCGCTGGGCATTATTGACCGAACAAAAGTGGGTGTGGGCGGCCATTCTTATGGCGCGTTCATGACCGCTAACTTATTGGCACACAGCGACGATTATGCTTATGGTATTGCTCGTTCGGGGGCGTACAATCGCACGCTCACGCCCTTTGGGTTTCAGAGCGAACGACGGTCGTTTTGGGAGGCAAAGGATATCTACATGAACGTATCGCCCTTCAATTTTGCCGACAAAATCAAAAAACCGCTCCTGCTCATTCACGGCGAGGCTGACAACAATCCGGGTACTTTTACCGTCCAATCCGAACGTTTGTATCAGGCCATCAAAGGCAATGGCGGCACGGCTAGACTGGTTTTGTTGCCCCACGAAAGCCATGGGTATCGCGCCAGGGAAAGTGTGTTGCATGTGCTGGCCGAGATGTTTGATTGGGCGGGGAAATATGGCGGGGTGGCAAGGCCTTAGGAACGGTGTCATAGTATGAACCATTAAAGAACTTAATTATCCATGGCAGAGCCACTAAAAAATCTTTTCTCCCGAAGCCTCATGGAGCCTTTCGCGCTTGAAATTCGGGAAGTTTGGGAGGAATTTCCCACACAAAAGTTTCTAAATCAAGTATTTGACGCAAACTGGGAGGCACTTGAACTCAAACAACGGGTTCGCCATATTAGTCAGGCGCTCCGCGCAACTTTACCTCCAGAGTACCCTGTGGCATTGGATTTCGTAACAAAAACAACCGAGCGTTACCTCCAGCGGCAGGGCGAGAAAATGTCTTTTGTATACATTTTTTTGCCCGATTTTGTTGAAGCGCATGGGGTGGACTACCCAGACCATTCTATGCCAGCCCTCGAAATACTTACCCAATGGAGTAGTGCCGAATTTGCTGTACGCCCTTTTCTCCTGCGTTATCATGAACGAATGTGCGCCCAAATGCTCCTTTGGTCGAAGCACCCGAGTGCCATGGTGCGCCGTCTGAGCAGCGAAGGCATTCGTCCCCGATTGCCCTGGGGCATGGGCGTGCCGATGCTCAAACGAGACCCATCCCCTATTCTGCCCATCCTTGAAAACCTGAAAAATGATCCTGCCGAAACGGTTCGGCGCTCGGTGGCCAACAACCTGAACGACATCGCCAAGGACCATCCCGAACTCGTTCTTTCAATCGCGGAACGCTGGCTTGGACAATCGGCAGAAACAGATTGGATCGTGCGACACGCTTGCCGTGGTTTGTTGAAAAAGGGGAATGCCGCCGCACTGGCGCATTTTGGCTTCCAAAAAGGGCTGGAAGGAATTGAAATTTCAAACTTTCAGGTTTCGGAAAAAGTTTCGATTGGCGGACGGCTTGAGTTTTCTTTTTCAATAAAAAACACAGCAAATATGCCCGCTCAAATACGCCTTGAATACGGCATAGATTATCAAACCCTGTCAGGAAAAATCTCTTCTAAGGTGTTTAAAATCAAGGAATTAGAAATAAGAAGCGGGCAGCTAGAAAACATTGCACGGCATCAAAGATTTCAAGATTTCACCACGCGAAAGCATTATGCGGGCCCGCACACCCTGCGTATTTTGGTGAATGGCGCGGCGATGGCGAAGCAGGAATTTACGGTTATTGAATAGCGGGCAAGTGGCTGGTTTTTCGGACTTTTGCGCCCGATGTACTCAATTTTCAAACCACTGCTTTTTGCGCTTTCTCCAGAGGCTGCGCATCGTGTTACCTTCCAATTACTTGATCTTGCCGCTGCCTTCCCGCCCACGCGCTGGTTGCTGCGATCCATGTTTTGTCTTACTGACAAACGTTTGGAAAAGAAGGTGTTAGGACTAAATTTCCCCAATGCGGTGGGCTTGGCGGCAGGTTTTGACAAGGATGGAAAACACATTCCGGGTCTGGCATGTCTTGGTTTTGGCTTTGTCGAAGTCGGAACGGTGACGCCGATTGCACAGGAAGGAAATCCTCAGCCAAGGTTGTTCCGTTTGCCGCAAGACAAGGCGCTCATCAACCGCATGGGCTTCAACAACGAGGGACTGGACGCGCTGGTTGAACGATTGAAAAATCTCCGCCAAACGGGTGTGCCCAATGGTCTGGTAATTGGTGGGAACATTGGCAAAAACAAGGTCACACCCAACGAAGAAGCCGCAAACGATTACCTGATCAGTTTTGAAAAATTGTTTCCCTGGGTGGACTATTTCGTGGTCAATGTTAGTTCGCCCAACACCCCTGGTTTGCGCGAATTGCAGGAAAAAGAACCCCTTACCCGGCTACTAAATTTGCTTCAAGACAAAAACCGGGGGCAGAACTCTCCCAAACCCATCCTACTGAAAATCGCCCCCGATCTCACGGATAATCAATTAGATGATATTGCCGACATCGTACGGGCAACAGGATTGGCTGGAGTAATCGCCACCAATACCACCATTTCTAGGGTGGCGCTAAAGACGGCCAAAGCTCAGATCGAAGCGATGGGCCTGGGCGGATTGAGCGGAGTCCCCGTGCGCGAACGCGCCACTGAAGTGATTCGTTACCTCCGAGCAAAAATGGGCAAAGAAGTGGTCATCATGGGGGTCGGAGGCATTGACTCCGCACAGTCGGCACAAGAAAAACTGGATGCAGGAGCAGATTTAGTGCAGGTGTACACAGGTTTGATTTATGAAGGTCCCGGATTGGTGCGGAAAATTTTGAAGGAGATAGTGCTTTAATTAAACATGACACAGGGGGCTTGGCGTGAAAAATTTTGCTTTTAACTCATGATGAGTAAAAAAAGCCCGAATCGCTTTGAAAGGATTCGGGCTTTTCTACTTTTGGCCATCTTTTCAAAACGAAAATATCTGAATCAGCATGAGCAACATCAACCCATCGAGGCTATTTACGGCCTCTTGTGTAGCACTCACGGTCACCTCGATGACTTTTGCCATTCGCGCAGGTATGCTTGGGCCCTTGGGCAAAGAGTTCAATCTTTCTGAAGAAGAATTGGCTTGGATTGCAGGCATGGCCTTTTTTGGTTTTCCTGTGGCAACGACGATCGGTGGGTTTTTTGTGGATCAAATTGGCATGAAACGCTTGGTTTGGGTAGCCTTTGGGGCCCACTTGCTTGGCTTGGTGCTTACCATTTTTGCGGGAGGGTTTTGGACGCTTTTTATTTCCACTTTCTTTGTAGGCTTTGCCAACGGTATGGTAGAAGCAGTTTGCAATCCACTGGTGGCCTCTATGTATCCAAACAATAAAACTGTGATGCTCAATCGGTTCCATGTATGGTTTCCGGGGGGGATCGTAATCGGGTCACTCGTGGCTGCTGGAATGAACTATATCGGGATGGGATGGCAAATGCAAGTAGCCACTATCCTGCTTCCCACGCTGGTATATGGCTGGCTATTTTGGGGTCATAGTTTCCCGCGTACCGAACGCGTTACCAGCGGGGTTTCCACAGCGGCGATGTTCAAAGCTGTCACAGGCCCTTTGTTTCTTTTCATGGCCCTTTGTATGTTTTTTACAGCCAATACAGAGCTAAGTACGAACCAATGGATCGACAAACTTTTGGGCAGCGCAGGCGCCAACGCTTTGCTAATTTTGGCTTTGGTCAACGGGCTAATGGCGCTGGGCCGTTTTTTTGGCGGACCACTGATTCACCGCCTCAACCCGTCTGGCATCCTGCTGGGCTCGGCCATTTTCTCCGTAATTGGTGTGTATATGTTGCGCACCATGGAAGGGCCTTCACTCTATGCGGGAGCGGTCGTATTTGCCCTTGGGGTGTGCTATTTTTGGCCGACTATGCTGGGCTTTGTCAGCGAAAACGTGCCCAAAAGTGGTGCATTAGGGCTTTCTCTGGTAGGCGGTGTCGGTATGTTGGGCAATTGGGGATACCAGACTTTTTATATCGGACCAAAGCTTGACATGGAGAAGAAAGCGCAAGCGCTGAGCATGGGCTATCAGGAAGTGAGTGCGTTGAGCGGAGAGGCGCTCCAAAAGTTTTTAAATGCTTTACCAAGAGAAGCACTTGACCAGATTGAATTGGGCGCGGGGCGTAGTGTGCTCAGCAACATCAATATGCTGCCCATATTTCTGGTTGTTGCCTTTGGCGCCTTGTGGTTCTATATGCGCAACCGGAAAAATTGAAACGCGGATTACGCGGATACAGCGGATTTGCGCTGATTTTTTACCTGTTTCCCGAAAGTTTCAAACTTTCGGGAAGTTTTGTTTTTAAGTACCCATGTCCACACTCTACCTCATACCCTGCCCCATTGCAGAAAATGCCCTGCACACCGTGCCTCCCTACGCTCAGGAAATTGCGCGAAATCTGGATGTTTTCATTGTGGAACGGGCAAAAACGGCGCGCCACTTTATCAAAAGGCTTGACCCAAGCCGCCCAATTCAGGAGATGGTTTTTGTGGAACTTTCTGACAATGAAGAATTTGAGGAGGCCGAACAAGTTTTCCGTGAAGCAATTAAATCAGGCAAAAACATGGGGTTGCTTTCTGAAGCGGGCTGCCCTGGCGTGGCTGACCCCGGCGCAGCCATCGTGGCGCTTGCACATAGAGAAGGAGTAAAAGTAGTGCCCTTGGTCGGGCCTTCTTCGCTGCTTTTGGCGCTGATGGCTTCGGGCATGAATGGTCAACGGTTTAGTTTCCACGGTTACCTGCCGCCCAAACGTCCGGAACTAGCCAAGGAACTTCGGCGCTTGGAAAACCTTTCCCGGCAACAAGATCAGACCCAGATTTTTATTGAAACCCCCTACCGTTCCCAGATGGTGCTCGAAGTGGCACTCGAATCTTTGCAGCCTGCAACGCTTTTCAGTGTGGCGCAAGATCTCACGGGCGAGGCCGAGTTTATCCGCACGCTTTCAGTGAAAGAATGGAACAGGTCGGGTAAAAAGACGCTGGAAAAACTGCCGGGGGTGTTTTTGGTGTATGCCGGGAACAAGGAGTATTTTAAACACATAGGCACTTAGGACACATAGTATCAAGAGGGGAAAGACTATGTGTCCTATGTGCCGCCACCCATTCGATTTTGCGCAGATCAGCGACAGTATTTTGCACATTCGGTTCGATAATATATTGCTGCCCGATAGTTTGACCAATCCGGAAGGCTCGCAGGGATTTATCTCGTTCAAGATTTACCCCAAAGAAGATTTGCCCAACGGAACGGTGGTGAACAATCGTGCGGCCATTTATTTCGATCAAAACCCGCCGATCATAACCAACGACGTTTGGAGAACCTACGGGGAATATCTCGTCGTTTCGACCGAGGATGTTAAGGATGCCGAACAGATCCGGGTGGATGTCTCTCCCAATCCGTTTATGTCAGAAACGACCTTCGTATTGCCTGAAAGTTTGTCTGCCGGCGCATACCAACTACAAGTTTTTGATGCTTCCGGCAAATTATTGCGCACCCTGCCCTTTTCTGAAAGAAGGTGCCAATTGCGCCGCGACGGCCTAGCCAGTGGCATTCATTTCTGGAACATAATTGAATCCGGGAAGGTGCTTGCGCGTGGTAAGATTGTGGCAGGCAATTGATCTAAGTGCGCTAAACATACCACATAAATACAGCGACAAACTACTTAAGGATATAGGGCGCATAGTTCTGGTTCACAGGACTGTGTGCCCTATTGCTTTTTAAGCGCATGGGTTACCGATTCAAAAAAGGATACTCCGGCAAGGCTTCCAGATACTCGAACTTCTCCTGCTCAAAATCCAGGGCAGAGCAGTAAGTCGCCAGACCATTTGTGATGGCCATAAAAGGGGCGCGAAGACGGAGATTGTAGCGTGCCGCTTGCTCGAAGGTTTTTTGGTTGAGCGCGACTTTGGGCGATTTGCACTCCACCAAAAGCCAGGGGTTTACCGCCGCATCGTACACCACCAGGTCGCATCTTCGACTAAGCCCGTTCACTTGAATGCCCACTTCAGAGCGGATGCGATGCGCGGGGTATTTTTTTTCTTCCAAAAGATAAAGCAGTACCAACTGGCGCAGGAGCTCTTCAGGGGTTAAGCATACTTCTTTTCGGCGGATGGGGTCGAACACAAAGGCTGATTCACCCGATTTAGAAAGTCGGAGACGGGGCTGAAATTGTAGCAAATCGAGTTCGAGCAGCATTGCTGGTAAATGGTAAAATGGTGAGCTTGTTATTCCATCGGCACTTACTCGACTTTATTGACGCTTTTTTTGATTACTTCCCGATAATATGCTTCGTATTCGGGCAGTATGTTTTCTATGTCAAATCGCTGGGCTTGTGCCAGTGCATTGGCCCTAAATTGGGTAAGCATTTCATCGCTCTGGAGTAGTTCGATTGCGAATTGGGCCATTTCGGTCACATTGCCGACTTCACTTAGAAATCCCGTAACACCGTGGATGTTTACCTCGGGCAAACCGCCACTGTTGGAAGAGATGACAGGTACTTCGCAGGCCATGGCTTCCAATGCCGCGAGGCCAAAGCTCTCGCTTTCTGACGGAATTAGGAAAAGATCGCAAATAGCGAGAAGTTCCTCAATGGCATCCTGCTTGCCGAGAAAGCGCACATCGTTGCCTATTCCCAGCGTGCGACAGAGTTGTTCACTGTTTTGTCGTTCGGGGCCGTCTCCGATCATCAGGAGTTTGGAAGGTACTTTTTCGAGTATTTTTTTAAAAATATACACGACGTCTTTCACCCTTTTCACCTTCCGAAAATTGGAAGTATGGGCCACGATTCGTTCTCCATTGGGGGCAATTATTTTTTTGAAATGTTCTTTATTGGTTTTTCTAAAGCGTTCAAAATCAATGAAATTGTAAATAACCCGGATGTCGCGTTCAATTTTGAATAATGCCAAAGTATCGTCTTTCAAGCTTTGCGAAACGGCTGTTACGCCGTCGCTTTTATTGATGCTGAACTCTACCACAGGAGCAAATGCGCGATTGTTCCCAACCAGTGTAATATCGGTTCCGTGCAGGGTAGTTACAACGGGGATATACCTGCCTTTTCCAAGCAATATTTTTTTAGCCATGTACGCTACCGCCGCGTGCGGAATAGCGTAGTGTACATGCAGGATATCGAGGTTTTGGTAATGCACCACGTCTACGATTTTAGAAGCCAACGCAGTGTCGTACGGTGGATATTCAAAAAGAGGATAATCCTCACTATCTACCTCATGATAGAAAACATTGGCCTGAAAATGCGCCAGGCGCACCGGTCGGCGGTAAGTAATGAAGTGGATTTCATGGCCTTTTCTGGCCAGGCCCAGGCCGAGTTCGGTGGCAATCACTCCAGAACCGCCGTAAGTAGGATAACAAACAATGCCTATTTTCATGGTGTTGTGAATCAGTGCTTTTTTTCTCCTTTGAAGTTCCGTTCGCCCGCCCGCACTTCAATTTCGAGGTGGTTTTCTTTGGGCGGAATAGGGCAATTAAAACCGTCGCTAAAAGCGCACCAGGGATTGTAACACATGTTAAAATCAAATTGAATAAACGAGCCGATAATATCGGATTGCCTAAGGTCGAGATAGCGCCCGCCTCCATAGGTTTCCTCCCCATTGGTCAAATCTTTGAACGGCAAAAAAAGATGGTCGCGGTAAAGTGAGTCCTTCAACAAACGAAGGTTCTGGTAAATATTCAGTGTCAGCGGCTGACCCGCTATCTCAAATTTTATCACTCCAAACTGCACGTAATCACGTTTTTGGCCACTGTAGGTCATCATTTCGAAGGGTTTGGCCTCCGGGGTTCTTTCAAACTTTGCCAAAGGAATAGCCCATGCTGCGTCGGGTGGAAAAAAAGCGAGGAACGCAGTGTCAACAGCCGTTAAAGGCGACCTTGCCTCCGTAAGAAAATGCGTCTTGTACTCGGCGCGATGTTCAGCAATGGCTGCTTCATAACTTTCATGCTGGGAAAAAACCACCAATGGCAGGATCTGCAAGCCCAGGCATAGGGCTAAACGGGTCAGGATGTATTGCATAAAACTGGATTTATCGTTTACTAACCCGGTTTCGGGTAATTTGTCGTTGGCGGCTACATTTGAACCTCATCACATCTTGAGACCGAAGTGCCCAGTGTTTCGTTGCACGGCCCTGCACACGAGCGCGCCATTTTTTCCAGTTGCGAAGTTCCATTTCATGCTTCATAAGTTGAATTACTTCTGCTTCTGTTAGTCCAAATTGAAATTCAATGGCCTCAAAGGGCGTACGGTCTTCCCAGGCCATTTCGATGATCCGATCAATGCTGGCATCGGTGAGCTGATGTTTCAGATAAATTTCTTTCATGGCGATTCTAATTGCAGCCCCAAAACAAACACAATTCCAACTTTGTTGTCCGCCAATTCAACATCGTATCTTTGCCGACCATGACAAGCGAGCCTTATCAAACTCCAGACGACCCTACCGCCGTCAGCCGAAAAAAAGACCACATCGAACTGGCATTCCGAAGCCGCGTGGAATCGGGCGAGCTGGACCGGCGTTTTTATTACGAACCCATACTCGCCGCCCACCCTGCGCCAGGGTCGCTCACCGAGCTTTCTTTTTTAGGAAAGACCCTGCGCAGCCCTATCTGGGTATCCTCTATGACGGGAGGAACGGCATTAGCCAGTAGAATTAACCATCATTTGGCGCGGGCTTGCGCCGAATTCGGTATGGGCATGGGCCTTGGCTCCTGCCGCCAGCTTTTGTACTCCGATGAGTATTTGCCCGATTTCGATGTACGCAGCACCATGGGTTCAGACCTGCCGCTTTTTGCTAATCTCGGGGTGGCGCAGATTGAAAATCTGTTTGAGCAAAAAGAAACAGAACGTATCCCAACACTGCTTCATAAACTTCGTGCTGACGGGCTTATCGTCCACGTCAACCCCTTGCAAGAAGCGATGCAACCGGAGGGCGATGTTTTCAGACGCTCGCCCTTGGAGGTAGTGCGGGAATTGTTGCAAACCTATGATTTTAAAATGATTGTGAAGGAAGTGGGCCAAGGTTTTGGGCCGGAAAGTTTGAGAGCCTTGTTGCAATTGCCGCTTGCGGCCATCGAATTTGCAGCAGCGGGCGGCACCAATTTTGCTAAACTCGAACTCCTGCGCAGTGAGGCGGTAAAACTGGCAATTTTTGAAAAAATAGCTGCCGTGGGCCACAATGCTACGGAAATGCTGGATTGGACGAATGCTCTAAAAACTGAACTTGGCGAGCGGTGCCTTACCCCAAATCTAATCCTTTCTGGCGGCGTGGTGGATTTTTTGGACGGGTATTATTTGACCCAAAAATCAGTGATGCCAGCCGTGTATGGACAAGCCTCGGGCTTTCTGAAACACGCGCAAGGTGATTATGAAGAACTCCGTGCCTTTGTCCAATCTCAAGTACGAGGACTGGAATTGGCAGGAGCTTTTTTGAAAGTAAAATGAAATGTTGAGCATGACAAAAACGATAAACGGCTTTTCAAAACTTCCAAAGATCGAAAAAATCAAGTGGCTGGCGGAGCATTTTTGTGCTGACGCTGGGAGTGCTGAGCGTGATTTTGCCTCCTGGCAACACCCCGAGACGGGGGTGCAAAACATAATTGATGGTTTTGCAGAAAACACCGTGGCGAATTTCGCCCTTCCATACTGTATTGCGCCCAATTTTCTGATCAATGGAAAAACATACGCCGTGCCAATGGTGATCGAAGAGAGCAGTGTAGTGGCGGCGGCGAGCAGCGCAGCAAAATTTTGGCAAGAACGGGGAGGCTTTCACGCCGAGGTGCTGGGTACTGTGAAAATGGGTCAAGTCCATTTTTACTGGCCCGGAAATCCTGAAAAACTCCGCTTGATTTTCCCCGAGCTGAAAGCGCAACTCTTGGACTCCTGTGGCGATTTGACCGCCAATATGGAGCAACGCGGCGGCGGAATTCTCGACCTTGAACTAATTGATTTTGAAGCGGTTGAGCCGGAATACTACCAAATTCGCGCCTCCTTCGAGACCTGCGACAGCATGGGCGCGAACTTTATAAATTCAGTGTTGGAACGCTTCGCAGATACGCTCGAAAATTTCTTCACACTCTATCCCGGTCTCTCCGATGTAGAGCGCGATGCTGAGGTGGTAATGTCCATCCTTTCCAATTATACCCCGAATTGCCTTGTACGGGTCTGGGTGGAATGCCCCATTGATTCGTTCGCAGACCTGGCCCGCTTGCAGGGAATGGACGCAGCCGCGCTCGCCCACCGTTTCGCCCGCGCTGTACGCATCGCACAGATTGACCCTTACCGGGCAACCACCCACAACAAAGGGATTTACAATGGAATTGACGCGGTAGTGCTTGCCACCGGAAACGATTTTCGCGCCGTAGAAGCCTGTGGCCACACTTTTGCTGGCCGCGATGGGCAATACCGCAGCCTAAGCAAATGCTCCGTGCGCGAGGGCGTTTTTAGATTTGAACTGGAAATTCCGCTTGCACTCGGCACGGTTGGCGGCTTAACATCCTTGCACCCACTGGCCAAACGATCTCTGGAAATACTGGGCAATCCTTCGGCCTTCGAATTGATGTGCATTACAGCAGCGGTAGGACTGGCACAAAATTTTGGTGCGGTGCGTTCGCTCATCACTACGGGCATACAACAGGGGCACATGAAAATGCACTTGACCAATATCCTCAACCATCTCGGCGCCAACGCAGAAGAGGCCGCTTCAGCACAACATTTCTTCCAAAATCAAACCGTTAGTTTTAGCGCGGTTCGCAGTTTTTTGGCTGAAATCCGACCAACAAGGCATTAAGTTTTGGAGATTGTAAAACAAAAAGCCGCCAAGAGGTATCTTTAACCCTCATTACTCACTTTTTCAACACATTAACACTCGAGCATGAAATTGAAAATCATCACAACCACTGCTGTTTTTGCCCTTATTGCTACAGCACTTTCTTGGCAGAGCTGTAAAAAAGACGACCCAAAGTCTGACTGCAATTTTCCCAACGCCAACCTTTCTTACACCCTGAACATCAAAAGCATCATAGATCAACAATGCATTAGCTGCCACCTAACAGGTAGCGGTGTGGCAGGTGCTGTCGGAGATTATAGCACTTACGAAGGCATAAAAGCAAACCTGGACAACGATAAAGTGCTGGATCGTGTGGTCGTAAGAAAAGATATGCCACAAGGCGGCGGTATGAGCCAAGGCCAGCGTGACAGCATCAATTGCTGGATTGCTGCTGGCTATCCAAAGTAAAATTCAGCATGTTTACAGGCATCATAGAATCTCTTGGAAAAGTAAAAGCGGTCGAAAAAGACCGTTCCAACGTACATTTCACCATTCAGAGCTCGATTTCTACGGAATTGAAAATTGACCAAAGTGTGAGCCACAATGGGGCCTGCCTCACGGTGGTGGAACTGGGCACGGATTGGCATCGCGTCACAGCCGTGGAGGAAACCTTGCGTCGCACCAATTTGGGAGATTGGAAGCCTGACACCCTCGTAAATCTGGAACGTTGCCTGCCCATGGGGGGGCGTTTAGACGGCCACATCGTGCAAGGACATGTGGATGAATGGGTGGAGTGCGTGGAAATTATGGAGACAGGGGGCTCCTGGAAATTTTCATTTCGCTACCGACCAGAACAGGCAGGGCTGCTTGTAGACAAAGGCTCCGTTTGCTTGAATGGCGTGAGCTTAACGGTGGTGTTGCCAAGCAGGGATTTGTTTTCTGTTGCGATTATTCCATATACCATGGAGCATACGAATTTCAAAACCCTAATTCCGGGTGACAAGGTGAACGTTGAGTTTGATATTATCGGAAAGTACCTTGCGCGGCAGATGCAAGCGTATTATAAAAGTTGATTTTCAGACAAGGACGGTCAAGTAAATCATTTATTGACTACAAAAGATCGAACAAGAGTATCCTCTCCTATTTTCAATTGCAAAAAATAAACCCCATCCGGCCAGTCGGACAGGAGCAATTGCCAGTCGTTGCCGCCCAATGCCAGCTTCTCACTAGGGAAGCTGTGCTGCAATTGACCAAACGCATTGAAGATGTTTCCAGAGATTTCTGCTGCGGAGGCTGCATCAATTTCAATATTCAAAAAATCGGAAGCGGGATTTGGGAATAATTGAACTTCAACGTTTTGCGCAAATTCGTGTGTTGCAGAAACAGTACCTGCACCAAAAGCCCGCCGCGAATAATTTTCAAATTCCCCGCCACTAATAATCGGGGTTCCAGGATTGTCGAGATTGTAAAGTTTGTAGTAACCGATGCCAAAATCGCAACATATACCATCGCCATAAGCATCAGAAAAGTGGATGGAGTAGCAACCGTTGGCAGGCAATTCGAGCGTGTCGCGGATGAGGCTCAGGTTTGGGTAAGTACCCGGCCCGATGGGGGGGCCAAGCGGGAAAGCACCCCCGCCATTCGGCC
>JBBQSW010000011.1:0-19965 GCA_038213575.1 Chitinophagales bacterium
TTTGTCCCCTTGTAATATTCTACAAGTATGGAGCTATCTAAGAAGACCCTATTGCTCATAAACCTCAGTTTTTGTTGTAGAAATATTAGGAAATTTGGCCTTGCCTTTAAACTTCAACGCAGTTTTCAAGCAGTCAGGCATTGTATTGGTGGCCTTTTTTGTGATATTTTGTGCATCATGTCCGTGTTGCCTAAGCAAGAGGAATTCAGCGTATGCCTCCAACATTGCAGTGTTTTCGGGGGTCAATTGACCAATCAATTGGGACAGTTGCAAAGCGCTAGTCATGATTTTCAAATTTTGAATACAAAAATAGGACATTGTTTTTGAATCACTTAAACAAACATTCCGCCTGCCGCATCAGCAAATCTACTTGTTGCACATCATAATCGTCGAAGCCCTTGCTCCAAAGGATGCGGAGTTTGTCTAGTCCATTGCGGCGTATTTTTTTCAGCGCTTCAGGGTTAAGGGGATATTGAGCATGAAAGATAGAAGCATCGTTGTCTGGACTAAAAACGCCGTCGTCGGCAACTGCATTTTGTAATTCAAAAGTGCTGCCGTCGAGGAATTTGAGCGTGGCAACGCTGTTTTTTTCCAAACGGCCAAAAGCCTTGCGAGCATTCGGGTCGTTGATCTTAAAGGTCAGCAGGAGCGTGGCCTTGGTTCCGGTACTGGCAAGTGCGGCTTCGCAGATGACGTGGGTTTTACCTTGCAAATAAGTTTTAAGGGCGGGATTGGTGTAGCGAAAAAGTTCGGCATGCGCCAACGCTCGGGAGATTTCGCCTGAAAACTCGTCGCGGCTGCTGGAAGCGATCACGCAGGGGGGGATAGGAGGGGCGAGCATTACATCGGCAGCAGCGCTGTATCTTTTTGTGGTAGATTGGGGTCCTTGTTTGGCTTTCTCTTTATTTTCTTTTTTGGGTTCATTCGTTGCAACAGCTTCATTTTCAGGCTTTTCGCCCACCTTGATCGAGTCCTCGGCGGGTAAGGGTGGGTAAAGATCGTCGTATAACTGAGTCACTAACTTCCATGCTTTGGGAAGGTTTTTGCGAATAGCCAGACTGTCCATATCTGTCAGATCGCTAAGCTGTTCGGCTTTTTTTGCCCGTTCTGAAAGTTTGGATGCTTTTTTGTAACGGGCATTTGATTGTTTCAGGGCGGTTGAAAGTGAATCAATAAGAGCTTTGGTAGAAGCTGTATCTTTCTTGGCTGCAGCGAGGATAGTATCTGCCTGCGTATAGTTTTCATTGGCTGCGATCAATAACCTGTTCGTGACGTAGGACAAATATTGTGCTTTCTGAAAAAGATCGCTGTCAATGCGAAGCAATTCGGCATAGCTCAGGCTGTCCAAAGGGGGCAACGCTTTCGGACGAGTCTGGGCAAATATCGAATTTTGGGCAAACAGAAATTGAATCAGGAGGGCAAACAAGCCTATTCGGATATGAGAATGCATTTTTGTCTATTTTTGGGCAAAAGTAAGCGGGGTTTGCGGTTTTTCGCCCCCACATTTTTTTAACTAATTTTGTTTATGAAATTCCTTCTCACGACATTAACCATTACCACCATAACCCTCCTGCTTTCTTGCGACACAGGAACCAAAGCCCCAACCAACCAAACCATGGATTTCAAACAGATCCCAGTGACCTACCCCGCTACGCGGAAAGACACGTCGGTGACCGACAATTACCACGGCACCACAATCAGCGACCCCTACCGATGGCTCGAAGACGACCAAAGCGCGGAAACCAAAGAATGGGTAAGTCGCCAAAACATCGTCACCAATGGCTACCTTAGCCAAATCCCCTTCCGAGACAAGGTGAAAGCCCGACTGGAACAGATTTTTAACTATGAAAAGTATGCTCCACCCTTCAAGGAAGGCGGCAAATATTACTTTTTCAAAAATGACGGCCTGCAGAACCAAAGTGTCATGTATGCGCAGGACAATCTCAACAGTCAGGCCGAAATCGTGCTCGACCCCAACAAATTCAGCGCAGACGGCACTACTTCGCTGGGCGAATTGGACTTTTCCAAAGATGGCCGATACCTGGCCTATTCCACTTCCGTGGGCGGCTCAGATTGGCGCAGCATCGTGGTCAAAGACATGAGCACGGGTCAGATGCTGCCGGATGAAGTCAAATGGGTCAAGTTCAGCGGAATCGCCTGGCAGGGCGATGGGTTTTATTACACCCATTTCCCTGAACCCAAAAAGGGCGACGAACTGACGGCTGCCAACAAACTGGGCGCAGTTTATTTCCACAAACTGGGCACGGAACAATCTGCCGACAAATTAGTGTACGCCGACAAAGCACATCCTGACCGCTCTTTTGGCGGCGCTACCACCGACGATGAGCGTTTCCTGATCGTCTCCGGCTGGGAAAGCACGAGCGGCAATGCGTTGTTTGTCAAGAATTTGAGCAAAGCGAATGCCGCTTTTTTAACGATTGTCAATGCCTACGAAAAGGACTATGGAGTGGTGGACAACATCGGTGACAAACTGCTCATCCTCACCAATCAAAATGCTCCCAACCAACGCCTCGTCCTGGTCAATCCTGAAAAGCCGGAAGAGGCCAATTGGGAAACGCTTGTCCCCGAAGACCCTGCGGATGTGCTGCAAAGTGCCGTTATCTGTGGCGGCAAAATTGTTTGCTCTTACCTTCACAACGCTTCCAGCAGTCTCCGGGTGTTTGACATCGCAGGCAAGCTTATTCAGGAGGTCAAACTCCCAGAAATTGGCACGGTAGGCGGGATGACGGGCAAGCCAAGAGACCCTATGGCGTTCTTTTCGTTTACCTCCTTTCTGCGCCCCAACACCATATACAGTTTGGACATGAATTCTCTGGAAATCAAGGTGTTTAAAGCGCCTAAGATTGATTTCAATCCCGATCTTTTTACTACGGAACAGGTGTGGTATTCAAGCAAAGACGGCACCAAAGTGCCCATGTTCATCACCCGCAAGAAGAACATCGCTTACGATGGCCAAAACCCAACGTTGCTTTATGGATACGGTGGTTTTAACATCAGTGTTACGCCTACGTTCAGTCCATCGCGGGCGGCCTTGTTGGAAAACAACGGCATCTATGCTGTGGCGAACATCCGGGGCGGTGGCGAATTTGGAGAAAAATGGCACAAGGCGGGCACCAAGTGCCAAAAGCAAAATGTGTTTGATGATTTTATCGGCGCGGCAGAATTTCTGATTGAAAAAAAATACACTTCGCCTCCACGCCTGGCCATTCAGGGTGGTTCCAATGGTGGTTTGCTTGTAGGCGCCTGCATGACCCAGCGGCCCGATCTTTTTGGGGTGTGCTTCCCGGCAGTGGGCGTGCTTGATATGATGCGGTATCACCAGTTCACCATCGGCTACGCCTGGGCAACCGATTACGGACGTTCAGACAATGCCGAAGATTATCCTTGCCTCATCAAATATTCCCCGCTTCACAACGTGAAAAAAACGGCTTATCCTGCCACGATGATCACTACCGCAGATCATGACGACCGCGTGGTGCCGGCACACTCCTTCAAGTTTGCCTCCGCGTTGCAAGAAAACCAGCAAGGGACCAACCCGACTCTGATACGCATCGAGACAAGTGCAGGCCACGGCGCAGGCAAGCCGACCTCCAAACTCATCGAAGAAGCCGCCGACGTGCTGTCGTTTATGTTCTATAACATGAAAATGCAAGTGATTTATGGACATTAAAAGGAGGGCATTGGACATTCAACTCACTTCACCACCACCGTCTCCACCCTCACCTCCTTCTCCGTCTTAATCCTTAACTGATAACTCCCCGCAGGCAAATGCTTTAAGTCCAGCGGTATATTCTGCTCTGTTACTTCGCGTACCGTCCACGTACTGAGCACCCGGCCAGTAGGATCCAGCAACGTGAGGTGCAGGGTTTGCGCTTTGGGGAAAGCCACGGCCAGCCAAGCCTTTTCGTGGGCGGGGTTAGGGAATACTTCGGTGAAAAATTCGGTCGAAACCTCCTGATTCCCAACGGTTTCTGTCAAAGTAAAATCAAACGAAGCCGTACAGCCCCCACCATCGGTAATGACCAAGGTATAGTTGCCCGCCGGGGCATTGGTGAGGTCTTCGGAAGTTATAAAAGGCGTTCCATTGAGTAGCCAAACGTTGTTGTATTGGCCAGATCCACCTGAAATTTCAACGAAAACAGCCCCGTCACTTTGTCCTTGGTGCGGCTGCACAATGCTGGACGGAAAGGCAAAAATCGGGGAAGGGTCTAGCAGTGTTGCAATCAAATTAAATGCACAGTCCAGTGCATCGGTCACCGTGACCGCGTAATTGCCAGAGCTCAAGTTGCTGATTTCAGCCGTAGTTGCTCCGTTTGACCAGAGATATTGGTAAGGCGCTGTGCCACCTACAACCATAACTGAAACAGAACCATTCGTGCCATTGAAGCAATTAGGGTGAATGAGCATATTAGTTCCAGCAATGTTACAAACCACTGCTTCACAATCATCGGCGGTGCCCGACAACGCTTTTTCACAACCAATCGCATCGGTCACTACCACGAGGTAGGTTTCGCCGGATGCCAGCGTTTGACCATTGGGTGTGCCGCTGAACGTGTAGGGCGGAATGCCGCCTTGCGCTTCGATTTTAAGTTCCGAATAATTAGTGCTGATACATTTTTCTTCCACTTGCAAGGATATGGCTTCAAAAGGTGTTTGGAGTGAGCCGTCTAGGATTTGCAGGCAAAAACTGCCCGTTTGAGGCCCAGCCGCAGCAACCTGCGAAGCGATTTGAACATGGTAGGTCTCCCCGGCAGAAAGTGCCCCGAGGGTCAAAAAACCGTCGCAGCGCAGCGGGTTTTCGGCACAAAGCACATTTTCGAAATTGCCACAAGCGCCTTTCCAAACGGCCAAAACATGCAGAAAATCAGCACCCGTATTAAAGCGCACGGATCCAGAACCAGGCGCAACGAAACTATACCACACGTCGCCCGATATGGAAATCACACAAGGCGGAACCAGGCCGGAATTCGTCGCGCCCACGTTGCTTCCGTCCACGCAAGCACCACCGATGTTGACTGAAATAGCCGATGCACATTGGTCATTGGGCGGTGCGTCCAGGTTTTTCTTCAAAATCTGGGGACAAAGTGAGCCTTCCACAGTGGCAAAAGTGCCTGAAATTTGAACGAAGTAAGTTTCGCCTTCCGTCAGGTTTTTGAGTTCGAGCGAACGGCCGTGGTGGTTGGAAGCCAATTCTGCCAACGTGTCGCAGCCGCCAGAATAGACCGTGATGATGTCAGAGAAATCGGCGTTGCTCCGCACTTCCAACAGTTCATTGGGCGCGAGCGCAGGAGCGATGAAGGAATACCATACATCGTGCCTCGCCAACTCGTTGAGTGCGGGTAAGATGGGGAAGGAGGTGGCATTCAAATTATTGGCGTTGACACAAGTAGCGTCTATTACAAGCGGGAGCGCGTTGGCGCAAAAGTCGTTCGTAGGAGTCAATGGAGCGGATGCAACCTGCGCTATGCCGACACAAAGTGTGCCGCGAGAAATGCCAAAGGCCCCTTCTTGCCCGCTGACACGGAAGAGATAAGTAGTGCCGTTTTGGACTGATAAATAAGTGTTTTCACCCGTGAAACCATGTTCGTCGCGATTATTGCAGAGTAGCAGCTGGGGGGTGCTGCAATCGCCCGTGAAGACATTGACCACATCGTTGAAAACTGCGTTGGTGCTAAGTTTGGCTGTGCCTGTGAAATCCGCTGTCCAAGTGTACCACAGTCCACCCACGCTTTTTTCAACACAAGTAGGGAGCGGGCCATCCAAGATGGCGTTGTTATTGGAGCTGGGTTGGCAGTTTTGGCCTGTGAAAAGTTGCTGGGCGTTGATACAAATATCATTGGCTGGGCCATTGCCAGTGATTTTCACATTGTCAATCCCGACCCACCAGCCCCAATCTTGGCCATCATCGTATTGAAAAATGACCCGCATTTGCTGCGAACGGTAAGGCGAGAGGTCGAGTACAACGTGGACATAGTTGGAAAAATAAGGGCCACCGACATCACCTTCTGATGCTCGCACCAAAAACTCTTCTCCGTTTCCATCTTGGACGTAAATAGCGATTTTTTCGCTGTAATAGCGCAATATTAAGTCAAAATCCAAGCCGAACTGCCCAAACTGTGTCCCATCGAACCAGGGCGAAACAAGGCGCACTACAGAAAAAGGAGTATCTTGTCCCAGAAGATCGTCGTCAAAAAACGCAAAACAAGTGCCGTCCATTGAGTTGCCGCCACCGAGTGCAGCGCCTTCCGTAATAAGCCCGAACTTCCAATTGTCCACGCCGGTCACGATTTGTGTTTCCCAGCCAGCAGGTTTTTCGCAACCATTAAAAGGTTCTACCACCACATTCGTACCTTGGCCTTTTCCAGTCACAGAAATATTATCAATCCCCGCCCACCAGTTGAAGCCGTTGGCGTCATTGTAACGGAAAATAAGTTGGGCGTTTGACGACTTGGTCAGTAGGGAAAGGTCGAACACAAGTGTTTCAAATTCGTAGAGATTGCTGCCAGTGGCATGGAAATTGTCGTAGCGGCGAATCAAGGTTTCCGTAGTGCCGTCAGTTACCAGCACATCAAAAGATTCATTGGCTTGATCCCAGTCTCGGAAATGCACGTCCACGGAAAGTTCGACCGTGGGATGCTGCGAAGCATCGAAAGGAGGGGACACGAAATCAAGGATGTATGCAGGGGTTTGATCGCCCGTAGCATCATCGTCTATAAAAAGAAAGCAGGAGCCGTTCATACTTTGGCCGTTGTTGTCGTTGTTTAAGACGGCATCGCCAACATACCACACCGGGTTTTGATTGCCGGTGGAATTTACCTGCCAACCGGCAGGTAATGTGCAATCATCAAAATTTTCGGTGAATAGGGCCACTTGAGCATAAGTGGGAATCACCAAAAAGACAAAAATGGAGGATAAAGCAGCGAGATGGCGCATCATTGTTCAGAAATTTTTTCGTGCGAAAGGTAGAAAGGAGGCGCGGGAAACGGATACCAAAAAATTAAAAAGTTGCCAGATTGCATTCTTTCAAAAAAAATTTGTGTGTTTGAAAAACAGCCCCATAAATTTGCCCCCATTGGAAGCAGCCGCACCACACTTTAGTGCACTGATTATCAAAACCAAAACTCTCCCTGACCTTGGCTAAAAAACGCGTTGTCAAAGATTATGATGCCCTTTCGGAGGACATCACCCGGCTTGTAAAGCAAAAATACCCTTCGGGCTATGCCGAAAGCCTCGTCACCTATAGTGACAAGGAAGGCAAAAAGGTATCGGCACTCCCTTTCGAGACCGACGATACCTATTATCTCATCCGTATGACCATTCTTGAGGCCAAGCGCATCGTTAAAGAAGATGAAGACTTCGACGATGATGGCCAGCTTAAAGAAGAAATCGTTGACGTGGAAGTGGAAGTGGATGATGAATTCGATGGAGCAGGCGAAGACGACGATGATGTCGACGAAGGGCCGACCGACGAAGATGATCATATCATCGTGACGCGCCGCCGCGACGACGACGATGTCCAAGACATCCCCGACGATACGGATTATTGAGCCTTCGAGGCTATACGGAAACCTTCAGAGGGCATTTAGTCTTTGCTGCTGGAGGTTTCCGAATTGGCATCTACTGCGTCCATTTGTCAATTCTAACCAGCGCTTTTGGGTAACCATTGCGTTCGGCAGTACTTAACAGATCGGGCCTGTGGATTTTTTCAGGGGGGATTGCGGCAAGTTCGGGACACCAAATTCGGACGTAATCGCCCTGAGGGTCATAGTTTTTGGCTTGGGTTAGTATGTTGAAATAGCGGTCTTCCCGAAGGTCGCTGCCCACCCCTGCCACATAATTCCAGTTGCCCCAGTTGCTACAAGGGTCGTAGTCAATCAGTTGGCTTTCAAAGTGTTCAGCGCCCATTTGCCAGTTTACTTTCAGGTCGCGTACCAGAAAAGAGGCCACATTTTGGCGACCCCGGTTGCTCATCCATCCCGTGGCTGCGAGTTCACGCATATTGGCGTCCACAAAAGGAACGCCTGTCTGGCCAGTAGCCCAGAGATCAAACAGCTCCCTGTTATCTTTCAGGTGGCGCAGGTCTTTTTCCTGAGTGCCTCCTTTTTTGAAGATTCGGGTGCCGTATTTTTTGCCCATGAGGCGAAAAAAATCACGCCAGAGCAGTTCAAAAAAAAGCCAATAGGTGCTTTCGTTGCTTACGCGCTCCCGTTCGTACCGTTTGAGTTCGTGGTAGACAAACTTGGGAGAAAGACAGCCCGAAGAGAGCCAAGGGGAGAATTTGGAGGAGTAATCCGGCCCCAGTAGGCCATTGCGCGTTTCTTTATACTGGGCAACGAGGTCTTTTTCCCAAAAATAATGGCGCAAACGTTGCAGGGCTTCTGTCTCGCCGCCTTTGAAAGCAAGGACGGCACGTGGGTCGGGTTCAAAGGAAGCCATCCCAAAATCCTCCAGCGTTGGCATTTGGCCAGGCTCTAAGTTCTGGGGCAAAGGGGGCAAAGCGGTGGGAGATGGGAGCGGCTCGCGAACCGTCGTGATGTGTTCAGTCTCTTTGCGGAACTGGGTGAAGGCATCGGGTGTATGCTGCACGGGCACGGGCAGATCCTGCGTATGGTAGAGCATTTTCCCACGGGTGTACAATAGTTCCACTCCGACGCTCCAAAGTTTCTGCTCCAACCCATCCTGCACCAACACTTCTTCCTGGGTGCGTTCGCGATTGCAAATTACCCAGGAGGCTTTAATCTGTTGGGCCATTTCAGCGAGAATACTTTCGGGCCTTCCGATGCGAACCAATAATTTCCCCCCCAGTTTCTGAACATTTTCACGCAGTTCAGTTACGCTTTCAAGGACGAAACGGGCACGGTGCTTGCCTGTTTTTGGGAAACCCAATCGAGTTTCTCCCAGAAAAACTCGTTCGTCAAAAATATAAATGGGGATCACTTCTTCTGCCATGCGCAGGGCGGTGGCGAGGGCTTCGTTGTCGTGAAGACGGAGGTCTTGGCGAAACCAAACAATGGCGCGTCGTTTCATGCTTCGTTAAACTTTAAGAAGCGCCTTTTGTTTGCGAAAACGGCTTAATTGTACCTGCTTTTTATGGCTCAAAAAGAAAACAGCAAGAACCTCAGCACTTTTTTGCGAAAAGTCAAGAACAAACCGCTCGACCGCGAGTTGGGCTTTGGTAAAAACGTAACCCTTGATGGTCGTTTGATGAACTCAGATGGTTCCTTTAATGTGTTTCGAGAACCACTCGGGCGATGGGACAATACTTACTACCACTTGATCACTATGCCTTGGCGGTATTTTTTTATGCTGATTTTTAGCTTTTTTCTGCTGCTCAATATCCTGTTTTCGGGTATATACGTCCTCATAGGGGTTGAGAATTTTAATGGAGTAACCTTGGGTAGCTTTGGGCATAACTTCATGCAGGCCTTCTTTTTCAGCAGCCAGACACTGACCACGGTCGGTTATGGTCACATCAGCCCAAATGGTCTGACAATCAGTATTTTGGCATCGTTTGAATCCTTTTTGGGTTTGCTTGCTTTTGCCTTGATGACCGGTTTGTTGTACGGACGCTTTTCGCGACCTTCAGCCAAAGTTGTATTCAGCGAAAACCTAATTATTGCGCCTTACAATAGTGGAAAAGGACTGATGTTCCGTATGGGCAACGCTGGCAGAAGTGAGCTTATTGAGACTGAAGTACAAGTATTAATGGCCTTCAATCAACGGGAAGAGGACGGCGCCGTGAGTCGAAAGTTTTATCCCTTGGGCTTGGAAATCAACAAGATTAGTTTTTTCTCCCTCTCCTGGACGATCGTTCACCCGCTCAATGACCAAAGCCCCATTTTCAATTTTTCTGCTCAGGCCATACTCGATGCGAACGCCGAAATCATGGTGCTGGTCAAAGGCACAGATGAGACGTCACAGCAGGTTGTACACGCCCGACGTTCTTATTCTGGGGAAGAAATCGTGTGGAATGCGAAGTTTAGCCCAGTCATTGAGCGAGCAACGAATGGGGTGCCAAGGTTGTTGACGCGGAAGATTGGGGCGCATGAATTGCTGGAGATAGAGTGATCCCCAAACTGTTACCTTCGCCACTAAAACTGCCCGGGACCGTAATCCTGAGGTGCCATATATCGTGAAAAAAGATACTCTTCAGCAACTTACCGCCGCTGCCCGCGAGCGCATTCTCATCATTGACGGCTCTATGGGCGTCTTTCTGCAATCCTATAACCTGCCCGAAATTGATTTTCGTGGGGAAAGATTTATGGAGCATTTCCGAGAATTAAAGGGCAACTACGACGTGCTTTGCCTCAGTCGCCCCGATATTATCGAGGGCATCCACCTCAAATATCTGGAGGCAGGTGCAGACATCATCGAGACCAATACCTTCAACGCCACCTCCATTTCTCAGGCAGATTTCGAAATGCCTGAAGGCGTATGCTACGACATCAACAAGGCTGCCGCCGAAATTGCCCAACAGGCCATACGTGAATGGCAAACCCTCAATCCTTCATCTCTAGGCAGCCCTAAATTCGTGGCGGGTGCATTGGGTCCGCTGAATAAAACGCTAAGTCTAAGCCCTGATGTAAACGATCCCGGCTACCGCACCATCACTTTTGATGAGGCTAAAGATGCCTATGCCGAACAGGTTCGAGGTCTGGTAGATGGTGGTGCAGACATTATTTTGGTGGAAACCATTTTTGACGTACTGAACTGCAAATCAGCGATATACGCCATCGAAGAGGTTTTTGAAGAAAAGGGTTTCCGCCTGCCCGTCATCATTTCCGGTACGATTACAGATGCCTCTGGCCGGACCTTGAGCGGACAAACGGTGGAGGCATTCTGGATTTCAGTCAAACACGCCAAACCATTTGCCGTGGGACTCAACTGTGCCCTCGGTGCCGAAGAAATGCGCCCACACCTCGAAACCTTGGCGGGTATCGCCGACTGTTTTGTCAGCGCTTACCCAAATGCCGGCCTGCCCAATGAGTTTGGCGAATACGACCAAACAGCGCACGAAATGTGTGTGTTTATGGAAGACTTTGCCCGTTCTGGTTTTGTAAACATCGTGGGTGGATGTTGTGGTACTACGCCGGATCATATTCGGCACATTGCAGCGCATGTAAAACAATACCCGCCGCGAATTCCAGCTCCCCGTCTGGAGAATGCCTATACCCAACTCGCTGGCCTCGAGCCACTTATCATCCGTCCGGAAACCAATTTTGTGAACATCGGCGAGCGTACCAACGTGACGGGTTCCTCCAAATTTGCCAAACTCATCAAAGAAGGCAACTACTCGGAAGCCCTCACCGTGGCCCGTCAACAGGTAGACGGCGGAGCGCAGGTTATTGACGTGAACATGGACGAGGGCTTGCTAGATTCAGAGGCAGCAATGGTCAAATTCCTCAACCTCATGTCCGCCGAGCCTGACATTGCCAAACTGCCTGTAATGGTGGATTCTTCAAAATTCCGCGTCATCGAGGCTGGATTGAAATGTTTGCAGGGCAAAAGTATCGTCAATTCGATTTCGATGAAAGAGGGGGAAGCGGAGTTTATTCGCCAAGCCAATATTTGTCGCCGTTTTGGCGCCGCAGTGGTGGTCATGGCCTTCGATGAGCAAGGTCAGGCCGATACGATTGAACGCAAGGTCTCCATTTGTCAGCGGGCCTATAAAATTCTTACCAATCAGGTTGGCTTCGATCCAACTGACATCATTTTCGATCCCAATGTTTTCGCCGTAGCAACAGGAATAGAAGAACACAATGAATACGCGATCAACTTCATTGAAGCTACGCGCACCATCAAGACCACTTGCCCAGGTGCAAAAATTTCAGGGGGTGTGAGCAACCTTTCGTTCTCGTTCCGGGGCAACAACCACGTCCGCGAGGCCATGCACTCGGCGTTTTTATACCATGCAACCCAGGCTGGAATGGATATGGGCATCGTGAACGCCGGGATGCTCGAAGTGTATGAGCAAATCCCGAAAGAGCTACTGCTACGTATTGAGGATGTGTTGTTTAACCGACATCCTGATGCCACGGAGGAATTGGTGAAATTGGCCGAATCGTTTAAAGAAACGGGTGGCAAAGTCATCGGCGAAGACCTTGCCTGGCGCAATGCTTCTGTTCAAGAGCGCATCACACATGCCCTTGTACGCGGTATCGACAAATTTGTGGAAGAAGACACGGAGGAGGCGCGGAAACTGTACCCTGCTCCATTGCAAGTCATCGAAGGCCCACTCATGGACGGCATGAACGTGGTGGGCGATTTGTTTGGTTCGGGTAAAATGTTCCTCCCGCAGGTGGTGAAATCAGCGCGGGTGATGAAAAAAGCGGTGGCGTACCTGCAACCCTTCATCGAAGCTGAAAAAGGCGGCACCATAACGGCCAAAGGAAAAATCCTCATGGCTACAGTAAAAGGTGACGTACACGATATTGGCAAAAACATTGTCGGTGTGGTACTCGGCTGCAACAATTATGACATCGTAGACCTCGGGGTGATGGTTCCTGCTGACAAAATTATCAAAGCGGCCATTGCTGAAAATGTGGATGTAATTGGCCTCTCGGGACTCATTACCCCTTCACTGGATGAAATGGTTCACGTTGCCAAAGAAATGCAGCGACTGGGCATGAAAATACCACTGCTTATCGGTGGCGCCACGACTTCCAAAACACATACAGCCGTCAAAATCGAGCCGCAATACCAAAATGGCCCGGTCGTACATGTGCTCGATGCCAGTCGTTCGGTGGCGGTGGTGAGCTCACTTTTGACCAAAAACGAAGCAGAAAATGACGCTTTTGTAGCCAGAACAAAAGTTGAGTACGAACAAATCCGCATCCAACGTGCTGGGCGCCAATCTTCCAAACAATACCTGACGTTGGAACAAGCCAGGTCGAACAAGATGAAACTGGATTGGGAAGGATACACGCCGCCCAAACCCAATTTTACGGGTGTCAAAACCTTTGAAAACTACCCACTCGAAGAACTAACGGACTATATTGACTGGACGCCGTTTTTTCAAAGCTGGCAATTGGCTGGTAAATATCCGGCAATTTTGGAGGACGAAATTGTCGGCTCTGAGGCCAAAACACTTTACCACGATGCGCAGGTGATGCTCCGTCAGATCATAGACGGAAAATGGTTGGAAGCACGGGCAGTGATCGGGATTTTCCCGGCAACGGCGGTGGGGGATGATATAAACGTAAACATTGGAAGGGTTTCAAGCTCTTCCAACGTTTTGCTCCACCATTTGCGTCAGCAAAACGTAAAAGCAGCGGACCAGGCCAATTTTTGCCTTTCAGACTTTATCTCCCCCAATGGCGATGACTACCTCGGAAGTTTTGCCGTTACAGCAGGCATCGGCATCGAAAAATGGGTAGAGAAATTTGAGAAGGATAACGATGATTACTCCGCCATCCTGCTCAAAGCCCTTGCCGACCGGCTCGCCGAAGCCCTTGCCGAACGGATGCACGAAAGCGTGCGCAAAGAATTTTGGGGCTATGCACAGGATGAAAGCCTTGACAATCAAAACCTTGTAGAAGAAGTGTACCAAGGTATCCGCCCGGCTCCAGGCTACCCTGCTTGCCCGGAACACACTGAAAAGCGGACGCTCTGGCAATTGCTCGACCCAGAGAAAAATGCAGGTATGCAATTGACCGACAGTTGTGCTATGTACCCAGCGGCTTCGGTATCAGGCTGGTATTTCAGTCACCCGGAGTCCAAATATTTTGGGCTGGGTCAAATCGGGAAGGATCAGGTGGTGGATTATGCGCGTCGGAAAGGAATGCCTTTCGCCGAGGCGGAGCGCTGGCTTGCGCCTGTACTGAATTATGATGCGTGAATTTGGAGGTAGGTCGAGCGATGCATTGATAAAAGCCCAAAGGAGGGACAATCACTTTATCCTTCAATCACTCCTTTTTGAGTTCGTAAACTACCCACATGCGTGTGCGACTTTGCCAGCCGTTAATATCGTAAGCCAAAGCCCAATTTGGGTAGTAAGCATAAATACGGTCAAAACGGAATCCGGGCAGCGGTACAGGCGCAGGACTGAGGTAATCACTAAAAAACATCAGGTCGCCTGCCCGTAAGGCACTCGTATCATTTTGATACCTTGAATCAGTGTACCAGGAGACCTGTTTTTGAGCCGGGTTTTCGTAAAAAGGCATGTTGAGCGGATAGTGTTTCCGGGGCTCACTTTTCACAAAATACACCGTGGATGTTGGGTGTTTTTTATACCAATCCCAAAGAAAATATGAATAGGCTACCAGCCCTTTGGCAGGCGTAAAAGTCCAAAAAATCATGAGCGGCACATTGATCCAAAGGCTCACACGCAGTACTTTTTGCATCCAATTTTTTACCCCGTAATTTTCTCGAAAATATTCCCAACCGACCACTACCAGGAAGAAAAACGGTAAGATCATTGGGAAAAGGAAACGCATTTCTTTGTGTTCTACCGCTATATGTGCCAGAATAAAAGGCACTATGCACCATGTCAACACATGGCGAGGCTTTTGCCAAATTCCAATTGCGAAAAAGAACAGGAGGACAAGACTGAAGGGTGGCAAGAGGGCAATAAACGTCTTTTCAAAATACCACCACCAGGGTTCTGTGCCAAATTTGGCTTCGCTATGCAGGATGTTTGTAACGAAATAGTTGTATGGTGGGCAAATCCAATCTCCGTATAACCAACAATCAGCAGCAAAACCCATTACAGAGGCCCCTAAGACGCCTACAAAAAGTGCTGCCCAAGAGGAGAGACTAAGCCTTTTCTCGAACAAGAGCCATGCCACCAGACCAATCCCGGCAAAGGCGATTTGATAGCGAAAAAAGAACGAAAACCCCAATAATAGCACTGCGGCGACCAATTTCAGGCTGAAGCGCACTTTTTGTTGTTCTTTTTGTTGAAGCAATAAAAGCAAGCCGCCAAAAAAGCAAATGGCTGAAGTGTTCTCAGAAGAAAATCGGACATTGAGGTAAGGCATGAACCAAAAAAATAACAGCCCGATCCGCAGCCAATGTGCTGCATCAGGGCTTTTTAAGTCGCGTTCCAACCATAAAAACCACTTCCAGGAGACCCAAAGCCCTGCTAAACCGCAGATTAATCGGGTTATGAAAATGTGCAGAAAAGGGTTCTCAATCCCCAGTTTTTGCGCAACCAACACCGTGCTATAGGCTAAAAATGGCTGTAATCCGGGGCGCATCTGGGCAGGGAATTCCCAAGGCAAGTCGGCAGCGGGGATATTTCCCAGTTTGTAATTGGCAAATTCCCAAATCTGGAAATGCTCATCTGGATGATGATAGCCTATGGTGAACCATGCGGCTAGAACACAAAGTGCAATGCCAGATAGTAGTAAAGTGCGATCTGAAAGATTGGGTGCCATAAGGATATTTGATTCAGAGACCTTCCTTTTCCAGTTGGTAGACTCCCCAGATACGGGTGCGACCTTGCAATCCGTTGGTATTGTTGCGTAATATCCAATCGGGGTATTTTGCGAATTCGCGTTTCAAGCGATACCCTGGGGGGGCTTCAGGCGCTGGAGACAAAATTTCTGTAAAAAGCATCAAATCGCCCGGGCGAATGGCAGTAGTATCGTTTTTGTAAGCCGGGTCAGTGTACCAGGATAATTGACGTTGTTGCGGATTTTCATAAAAAGGAGTGCTTAGGGGGAATCTTTTCCTGGGTTCTTTTTTTACGAAATATACGGTGGATTCAGGATGGACTTGATGCCAGTCCCAGAGAAATCTTGAATAATATACACGGTCTTCTGCGGGAGTGAAAATCCTTGTAACCAATAAGATAGCATTGATACCAAAGCAAAATAGGATGGTAGTGGTCATCCATTTTTTTACAGCATATTTTGCTTGAAAATACTGCCAGCCAGCAGTGACTAAGAAGAAGAAAGGCATGGCCAGCGGAAACAAAAACCGAACTTCCTTGTGTGCTACCAGAGAATGGGCCAGTATAAAAGGCACCACACACCAAGTGAGCGGATGCCGAGCTTTTTGCCAAATACCTATCCCGAAGAAGGCTAAAAGTATCAGGCTAAGGGGCGGGATTAGAGCCATTGGCATTTCTGTCAGGTACCACCAAACGGGCTCTACGCCAAACCCGGCGGCCTTGCCTTCCACGATGTTGGAGAAAAAGTAATTGTAAGGGGCAAACACCCATTCATTGTACAGCCAAAAGTCGGTAGCGAGCCCCAAGCAAATGGCAAACGAAGCCCCCAAAAAAATGGCAACCCAAGCTGATCCTGTCAAACGATTCTGGAACAATAGCCAAGCTCCTAACCCGATGCCTGCAAATGCAATCTGATACCGAAAAAAAAAGGAGATACCCAACAAAAGTCCCGCCAACACTAATTTCCAATTGAATCTACTTGCTTGGTTTTCAAAAGATTGAAGCAAGAGCAAAAGGCCCCCAAAGAAGCAAATAGCGGAGGTGTTTTCGGAGGTAAAACGTACATTAAGATAGGGCATGAGCCAAAAGAACAATAATCCCAGGCGCATCCAAAGGATGGATGCTTTGTTTTCCAGATCGCGTACGAGCCATTTGCTCCAACTCCAATAGACAAATAATGCGGCGGCGGCACAAAGCAATCGCATAAAAAACACCTGAACAAATGGATTGGAAATACCCAGCGCATCTGCGCCAAGTACTATTCCAAAAGCCAAAAAAGGTTGCAGTCCAGGACGGATTTGTGCAGGGAATTCCCAAGGCAAGTCGCTGGCTGGAATGCGTCCGAGCTTATAGTTGGCAAATTCTAAAATCTGGAAATGTTCGTCAGGGTGATGATAACCAATCGTAAACCATGCCGCTATGACACACAATACGGCACCCATCAATAACATCCTGCGTTCAGAAAAAGTCGGAATCATGTTGTCTTGTAATACAATGAAAGAAGCCTGAAAGGAAATATAGCCCAAATCTTACCTGCCGAACGAACGCTAAGTACCGATAAAATCATTTATCGGCGTATTCCAACCTGTAAATTTCCCAGATAAGCGTTCGGCTTTGCCAGTTATTGATCTTTATCTTCAAAATCCAGGCCGGATAGTATGCGAACTCACGTTCGATACGATAACCTGGAGGTGCAGCAGGGGGTGATTTTATGACTTCGGTAAAAACCATCAAATCTCCTGGACGCAATGCTGTTGTGTCATTTTTATACAATGGGAGCGTATACCAAGGTTTTTGAATTTGTGCCGGATTCTCATAAAAAGATAACTTGAGCGCGTAATGTTTTTTGGGTTCTTCTTTTACGAAGTACACCGTCGAGTTGGGATGTTTGTTATACCAGTTCCACAAAAACTCTGCATAGGTAACGACATCCTTGGCAGGGATTAAAATTCTGAAAACCATTAGCACCATATTCAGCCAAAGTAGGAAGATAAAGGTTTTTGCCATCCATTTTTTTACGGTGTATTTTGCATAAAAATATTGCCAGCCTGCCACAGCCAAAAAGAAAAAGGGCAGTGCCATGGAATACATAAATCGCACTTCTTTGTGTCCTATCATTGAGTGTGCCAGTACAAAAGGTATTAAGCACCAGGTGAGTGGATGTCGTGGCTGTCGCCAAATGCCAATAAGTACAAATGCTGCAAGCAACATGCTCAGCGGAGGGATGAGTGCAATGGGCATTTCTGTAAAATACCACCAAAAAGGCCAGACTCCAAACCCGGCGGCCTTCTCCTCCACGATATTGTAGAAATAGTAATTATATGGGGCAAACACCCATTCGCCGTAAAGCCAAAAATCGGTGGCGAGACCTATCCCCACAGCCAGTAGGGCCCCGAAAACAAGCGCTGCCCAGGTAGAAAAAACAAATCGGTTTTGGAACAGGAGCCAGGCGACCAGCCCAATGGCTGCAAAAGCAATTTGGTAACGAAAAAAGAAGGAAAGACCGAGCAGGAGCCCCGCCAAAACCAATTTGCCACTAAATTTATTTTTTTGGTTTTCAACCGCTTGGACCAAAAGTAAAAGGCCGCCAAAAAAACAAATGGCAGCAGTGTTTTCGGAAGTGAACCGCACATTAAGGTAAGGCATTAGCCAAAAAAACAACAACCCTATGCGCATCCAACGAACGGAAGCCGGGTTTTTGAGATCCCGTTCAAGCCAGATGCTCCATTTCCAATAGACCAACAACGCGGCTGCACCACTGAGCACGCGCATAAAAAAAACCTGAATAAAAGGGCTTGTAATCCCCACTGCACTTGCCCCCAGCACCGAACAATAGGCTATAAATGGTTGTAATCCAGGCCTCATCCTGCACGGAAACTCCCAAGACAAGTCTTTAGCGGAGACGTAGCCAAGTTTGTAATTGACAAACTCCCAGATCTGAGTATGTTCGTCGGGGTTGTGATAGCCTATCGTACACCACGCGGCGATGGCACACAAAAATGCCCCTACAATCAGTAGAGTTCGATCAGAGAGCTTTGGCAACATGGTACGATAGACGGGTAAAAGGGCCGCGAAGTTAGGCACTTGTCTAATACCATGAAGCAGATAGCGCAAGCTGAAGGCTCGAATTTTAGCAGGGATAAAGCCTTAGTTTGCGATACCCAGTTTTGCCTTTACCAATTTTGTCACATCGAGCGATTCATCTGCATAAAGCAATATCTGAGTGTTTTGGTCAAAAACAAAGGCAAATTGGTTTTCTTTTGCCACATCAGCCATCGCTTGGTTTACTTTATCGAGAATAGGCTTGAAAAGTTCTTCTCGCTTTTCGGCGAGTTTTTTATACACCTCTTCCTCGTATTTTGCGATACTCGCTTGTTCCTCTTGCAGTTTTGCGCTTTGGGCTTCCAGTTCTTTAGGCGAAATGGTGCCTTGTTTTTCTTTTCTGTCTAGTTCAGCCGCCTTGTCTTGCAACGCTTTCACCATTTCCTGACCTTTTTTGGTCAGTTGGGTCTGGAAGGCTTGCAGATCGCTGTCGGCGGCCTTAACCTCCGGGATAGAAGTCAGCAGGGCACCAGAATTGCAGTACCCAAATTTTTGAGAAAAGCCAACCGTGGCGATGGTCAGGCCAATGGTTAGCAGAAAATACTTCTTCATTTTTTATGTGTTAGAATGTGTGTTGAGAGGTTTGGGTTTAGGGTTGAGAGTTTAGAGTTTAGGGTTTAGGGTTTAGAGTTTAGAGTTGAATGTCTAGGGTTTAGTATAAAATCGTTGACCGAAGCCCCTAAACCCTAAACCCTAAACCCTAAACCCCAAACCCTAAACCCTAAACCCTAAACCCTAAACTCTCAACCCTTCTTCAAAAGGGCTTTGATGTCTTCTGTTTTGTCGTTTTTCTTGTCTGCAAAGAGCATCCCGGAAGCGCTGCCCTTGTCAAAAATGAATTCGAAGCCTTTGTCCATTGCAAAGCGCTCGATGGTGCCGTACACTTTGTCCTGGATGGGCTTCACGAGTTCTTCGCGTTTTTTGAACAGACCACCTTCCGGGCCGAATTTCTGGCGCTGCATTTCGCGGACTTCCTTTTCTTTTGCCATGATCTCCTCTTCGCGGGTCTTTTTCATGTCCTCACTGAGCAGCACTTGCTCCGCTTGAAACTTGCTGTACATACCTTTTACCTTGTCTTGTTCTTGAGCAATCTCCTGACGCCAGCCAGTGGCTACTTTATCGAGTTGTTCTTGTGCTTTTTGATATTCGGGCAGGCTTTCCAAAACAGCCGTAACGTCCACGTAAGCAATGCGTTGTGCTTGGGCAAAGGCAAAAAGGCCCAGCACGAAAAGGGCGGTCGAAGCAATTCTTTTAATCATGGTTGAAGTTATTGTTGATTTGTTGAAATGTTGATTTGTGGAGGGGCAAGGCTTGGAATGGTTGTTATCCTGCACACAATTACCCTAGTGGCAGGGGCACGAAGTCTTTGACGGTTTGTTCGACTCTTTTGAACTGATACTTTGTTGCGCCTCAGTCATGGAGAGCCCGCTACAATCCTTCGTCGCGCC
>JBBQSW010000012.1:0-19813 GCA_038213575.1 Chitinophagales bacterium
GTGTAGACGCGAATGCCCAATGTTTGGGCAATTTCCGCAGCTTTGAGTGGTGCAATATAGCCTGCATTGTTTTCCCCATCGGTGAGCAGCACCACGATTTTACTGCGCGAAGGGCTGTCTTTCAGGCGATTAACCGCCGTAGCCAGTCCCATGCCAATCGCGGTACCATCTTCGAGGCGACCCACCGCCAATTCGTTGATAAAGGTCTGCACCACGCGCTGATCGGTTGTGAGCGGACATTGTGTGAAAGCCTCAGCAGAAAAAGCGACGAGCCCAATGCGGTCGTGGGGACGTTTTGCCACAAACTCCGCCGCCACGCGTTTTGCTACGGAAAGGCGGTCGGGATCAAAATCCCTACTTAACATGGACGGAGAAATATCCATGCTCAAAACAATGTCCAGCGCATCGGCCTTTATTTTTTCTTCTTCCCATTTGCGCTGGGGGCGAGCCATGGCCAATATGAGCAAGGCCAACGCGAGCCAGCGCAACCAAGATAGCTTGTTCCTAATTTTTGTACGGAAACTGGGATCCCCCACCACACTATTTGACTGTGGCAATCGAAGGGAAATACCCGATTTCCTGCGCGCAATAAGCAACGCAAGCGGTAGGAAAAGCAAAAGCCAAATGGGATCGGCGAGGGTCATTAATGGGTGATTGGTGGATCGGTGATTGGTGCATTGGGGCCTGCGCTGGTTTGGAGAATAATTTTTCGGGAACTGTCCAAAGCCTCGGCATGGAAGGACTCTGGAGGAATAATTTTGGCAAATTTGGCAAGGTCGGCTTGCTCCAAAAGATATTGTAATTCTAGGGACAACTGTCTGGGAAAGTCGCGGCCTTTCAAATACCCCAGCGTCTCGTCTGTGGTAGATTCCAGAGCTGGAATCGTGAACCTTTTTTCCAAATATTCCCGAAGAATGAACGTGAGTTCGGCATAGTGTTCCTTTACAAAATTATTGGCTATCAATCCCTTGCGTGAAAGAACCTCCAGTTTTTTCAATGCAAGTTGATCTGGTGGCGTTTCAATCGTCCGGCTTTGAATCCTCGTTTTGGACCTTCGCTTGGCGAGCCAAAACAGCCCCCCAAAAATAGCCAGCACACCCAAAATTCCCAATATCCATGGCAAGTAATCCGTCCATCGTGAAGGCTCGCGATGAATATCTTTAATCAGCGCCATGTCATTCAAGTCATCGGGCGAGGGGGTGGCGGTTACGATGATTTGAAGGGAATTGGAATAGGTTGTGTCGCCATTGGTAAGCGCTATGGGGAGCGGCGGTAGCTCAAGCGTATCCTCATCAAAAAAAAGTGAAGTAAGGGTTTTGCTGAAATACTGGCCGTCAGACTGCCATTCTGTTTGATTTACAATGTTTTGCGGAGGAAGGAGGTTTCCCCAAGCGCTAAAACTCAGAGAATCTGGTTTGCCGAACGTGGCTGGGAAACGGAGGTATAGGACGTATGGGTTACCCGTTTCCACATAATTACTGTCGGCACGGAGCTCTACCTGGGCTTGCGCTTGGGTTGCTAAAAAGAGGACTGCACAGAACTTTCCGAAAGTTTCAAGCTTTCGGAAAGATGAAATTACCCGACGAAAACCATTCGCTAAAGAGCTTGTCAACAACCATCGTTTAGGTTGCCAATCCCCCAAAAACCTCTTATGTGAAAGTATCCTCCTCATTTTTCCGCCCTTTTTTCAAAAAAATGCAACAAGGCAGAAGCGTAGGATTCAGACGTTTGTAGACTAAGGAAGTCCGCTCCAGCCCGCCGAAATGCCAGAATCGCATGATCGCGATGTTCGTCAAAACGCCGCGTGTATGTGTTCCTAAATTTTGGATCGGCAGTATCAAGCCAGTTTTGTTGCCCCGACTCTGCATCATGCGTATGGAGTAGTCCCACATTGGGCAATTCACGCTCTCGGGCATCCCAGCAGTGAATGCCCACACAATCGTGGCGACGGGCAAGTGTGCGCAACGGAATTTCGTAACCAACATCACAAAAATCGGACAACAGAAAGCATACACTCTTCTTTTTCAATACGTTGCGCGTGAATTGTATGGCCGCTGAAAGATCTGTGCCCCGATCACTGGGTTGTACATTGAGCAACTCGCGAATGATGCGTAGCGTATGCTGTCGGCCTTTTTTGGGGGCAATGTAAAGCTCCGGTTGCTGGGAAAAAAGCAGCAGACCCACCTTGTCATTGTTCGAATCGGCACTAAAAGCCAGCAAGGCGCAGATTTCTGTAAGCAATTCTTGTTTCCACTGCCCGCTCATGCCAAAAAACGAGGAGCCGCTCACGTCCACCAGCAACATCACGGTCAATTCACGCTCCTCTTCATAAATTTTTATGTGTGGGTCGCCCGTGCGGGCCGTCACGTTCCAGTCAATGTCGCGCACATCGTCACCAAACTGGTATTGTCGCACTTCGCTGAACGACATTCCCCGCCCTTTGAAGGCACTATGATAACCTCCCGTGAAAAGATTGCGCGTCAGCCTACGGGTCTTGATCTCAATTTTGCGGACTTTTTTGATCAGTTCTTCCATTTTACCCGCCGTAGCCTCGGCGAAGGAGGGTTTATTGGTGCGCCGTAGCCTCGGCGAAGGAGGGTTTATTGGTGCGCCGTAGCCTCGTCGAAGGAGGGTTTACCTGCCGTAGCCCTTCAGGGCGAAGGAGGGTTTACCTGCCGTAGCCCTTCAGGGCGAAGGAGGGTTTATTCGTAGTACCCTTCAAGGCGAAGGCGGTTCGTTCCCAGATCTTCCCCCTTTCCCATAAACTCAGTGCACAAAGGTCTATTTCAAAATCGTGGACGAATCAATTTTACTTTCTCCTGTCACCAAGGTTTTGCCTTCTCTGGCCAAGCTATAAAGACCTCCCGCAATTTCGTAGATTCTTTTAAATCCTAGTTGCTTCATCTGTTCGGCAGCCTGAAGACTGAGCGTACTATTCACATCGTACACAATTACAGGATTTTCGATGCCCAATCTCATAATGCGCTTCGAAAAGTACGGGGAACTAACGTCACAATTCATGGATCGGTAGATATGACTACTGCGAAATTCCGATTCTGAGCGCACATCAATAACGGGAATATTGGGGTTTACCCTGAGGAGCGAATCCATTTCTTTGGGCCAAATTCGTATAATCGAAGAATCTTGCAGATTACCTGCCAGCCCGGTCATTCTGGGGGCTGATTTTGGATTATCTTGGCAAGAAAACAAAAAAAATGCTACCGCTACTGAGGCAAAAAACAAGCTGCGCATGGTTCAAATTATAGCTTTTGTCCAGAATATTAATTTTTTTCTCCCTTGTCTCCATCCTTAGGAGGCCTTCCCTGGCCAGCATCTTTTGGGCCTTGATTCCTGTTCGGATTGGAGGGTGGATTATCTTGCTTGGGTCGGTCGCCGGGCCTTTGTTCCGGGCGATTTTGAGGGGGACGGTTACCACTACCCTGATTTCCGCCCTGCTGTGGTCGGTCGTGCCGACGGGGTGCTGGGGCTTGACGGCGACCTTGGGCAGAATCGTTTTGTGATGCTTTTTCAACGGCGGCAGCAGCAGATTGGGAACGGTCGCGGTTTTTGCTCCGGTTCTTTTTGCGTTTGCTGAGTTTTTCCATAGGCAGCTGGATCACATCATGCACATTTTCAAAATCGGGTTCTGCTTCTTCCGGTTCATCTGTCTCTACCACAGGTGCCATGGAAAGGATATGATCCAAACTTTCCGGGAATTTTCCAGATTTTATCATGGCAATAGCTTCCCAGATCTGATCCACATGGATGGGATAAAATTTGCCACGGTCTTCGGCATAAGTATAGAACATGAGCCGTTTGAACACGTCGGTTTTGATCAAAATGGCCAACCCTGCGTTGGTTTTAAGCCTTTCGGCACGATCTGGAAAATCTTCAAGCGCATCTATATAGGTATCCAACTCATAGTTGAGGCAGCATTTCAGGCGACCGCACATCCCTGAAAGTTTGGTCTGGTTGATGGCGAGATTCTGGTAGCGGGCAGCTGCTGTGTTCACACTTTTGAACTCCGTGAGCCAGGTGGAGCAGCACAATTCGCGCCCACAGTTGCCAATCCCACCAATTCGGGCCGATTCTTGACGTGCGCCTATTTGGCGCATTTCTACCTTCACTTTAAAGTCGCGGGCATAATGGCGAATGAGTTCACGGAAGTCAACTCGACCATCCGCGGTATAAAAAAAAGTACATTTCCGGCCATCGCCCTGAAACTCAACGTCGCCGATTTTCATATTCAAATCCAACGAGCGTGCGATTGCACGGGCATGGATGAGGACGTCGCGCTCTTCCTTGCGTACCTCGTCAAGTCGTTCAAGATCGCGCTCATGGGCTCTGCGCACCACTTGGCCAAGTCGCGTATCCGGACGGACCCGCTTTCGCTTCATCTGCAAGCGCACCAATTCGCCCGCAAGCGTTACGGTGCCTACGTCAAAGCCTCCGCCAGTAGCCTCCACCACGACCCAATCACCTGTAGTAGCACGGGTGTGCTGGAGGTTTTTGAAAAACTCTTTGCGTGAGCCATTTTTGAAACTGACTTCTACAGCATCGAAAGGACGCGGGTCAGCGATTCCTTGAGCCGTTATCCAGTCATACGTATTATGGCGGTTGCAACCGCCCGTGGCACAGCCACCGTTTGATTTGCAGCCTTTTGTGCTATCTTTTCCTGTAGAACAGGAGCATCCTATACATCCCATGTTATTTGTAGTTACTTTGAACTTGGTTCACTAGCAGCAAAAGTAGCACGGGTAAATGCAGTTTTAGCAGATTTTAATAAAGTTCTCGTTATTCTCTCTAAGAAACCTTCCGTTTGGGGCTCAGACAAAAATTAAAAACAGCCCGATGGTTACACAGAGCCCTGCCGTTATAGCAAAATAACGTTGTATCGTTGGCTTAAAAAGCCGCATTACGCCGCCTATGAGCAAACTTGGAAGCGCCATACCGAGAAACACGGCACCGATTACTTTTTGGGTGATTTTGCCATCGTTGAATTGGTACGCCAAGGCATATTCTCCAATGCCAACCAATATTGTAAGCCCAAATACAAGGGCTAAATTTTTCCAGGAAAATGTATGCGATGTCATGGTTTCACTGCTTAGTTTCGGTTTTCATAATTTGGTGCATTTTGATTGAAGTGTCCAGAAAAAGGATCTTCGGATTGGCGTTTCTTTCTATGTAGTAAATATTGTCGTTAATTAATCCGACAATCTGCGCAATCTTTTCAAAATCAAGCACTTTGGCCATGTTTTGGGCTGTGGCAAGTTCTTCGGGGCGAAGTCGCATAGTCGGGCTTCCCGTACTGACCAGCGAAAGCATTTCGCGCAAAAAGTGCAATCCGTAATGCAGAAATTGCTTTTGGTTTTCGCGACCGAGTTTGGCAAAATCTTCCGTCCAACGCACCATTTCCACCGCATGTCCTCGCCAACATTTTCGCAGCCAATCGAGCAAGAGCTGGGCATCGTCCGTGACCGGAGCATCTGCTGCTGCGAGGGCTGCGCCGTAGTCTCCGCCGCTGAGAAAGGCAATTTGGCGAGCGCGTTCGAGATGGATACCACGATCTTGAACCAGTTCGTTGGCCACCTCCTCATCGGAGAGCGGTTCGAGTTTTACCAGCTGACAGCGCGACAATATGGTGCTCAGGATCAGATCCTGATTTTCTGCCACGAGCAGAAAAATTGTTTGCTCTGGCGGCTCTTCGATGAGCTTGAGGAGCCGATTGCCTTCTTTGCCCAGATATTCAGGAAGCCACATCAGGAGAATTTTGTAGCGACCCTCGAAGGCTTTAAGGCTGAGTTTTTTGAGGATTGCATTGCATTCCTCCTTGTTGATGTTGCCTTGCTTATTGTCCGCGCCAATTCGCTGAAGCCAGGTGTTGACATCTGAATAAGGTGTTTCGGACAAAAACATGCGCCATTCTTTCAAAAAATCGGTGCTGACCGCATTGGTACCCACACTTGGAAAGGAAAAATGAATGTCAGGGTGTGTAAATTGTGCCGCTTTTCTGCAAGCTGAGCATTCTCCGCAGGATTGGAAACTAGGTGACTGGTAACTAGTGATTGGTGGTTGATCATCTTCGAACAATCCTCCACTTTCTGCCTTGGTACCGCCAGCATATTGCTCACATTGAAGCAACTGAGCAAATGCCGTAGCCAGTGCAAGCCCACCGCCACCCGTGGGCGAAAGAAAAAGCAGGGCGTGTGGCACTCGCTCGCTGGATGCGAGTGAGGCCAGAAAGTCTTTGGTGCGCTGTTGGCCGATGATGTTTTGCATAATTTTTTGGAAAAACGGCTACCCTGGATGCCGTCTTTCGTCATTGATTTTAAAACGAGCCACAAGGTACGGGCTTATCTGTTCCACAAAAAACAGACTTAAAAAAGTCGGTAAGCTGTAAGTTTGCGGCGCTTATTATCCTCGTTCCACCTGCCAACTCAACCAACTTCTAATATCCAACATCCTATCATTATGGAACTCCTCGGTATCGGTTCTCGCGTTAAACACCCCGCGTATGGCGACGGGGCCATTGTCCGCCTCCATGTGGCGGCCTACGAAGTTTGTTTTATGCAATTCGGCCTCAAGATGGTCGGCAAAGACTACACTGGCTGGCAAATAGTAGAACGTATCGCGCCAGACGAGACCGTGTCTTTCACTGAAGCCGAACAATCGCTTGTGCGTATTTTGAAATCTTGGGCGGGTTTCAGTCTCGAAATCGTGCCGCTCGGCGATCGCTGGAAAAATGGTAAAATGATCCTGCAAGCAGACGGAGTCCAGCCAAAGGAAGTGCCCATTGACGTTTTTTTTCACAAAATCGTGATGGTGCGCGATCGCTTGCGGGTGCTCGAACAAGGCATCAATGCCCATAAAAAACTTGACGATGAGGACAAGGTGAACCTCCAACAATATATCACACGTTGTTATGGTAGCATGACCACGTTCAATGTCTTGTTCAAAAATAAAGAGGATTATTTCGTAGGCGAAAGTGGGAAAGAGTAGGTCCCGGATTAAATTAAACACATAAGGCACATAAGGACACCTGAGCTGGAAACCCAACCTTATGTGCCTTATGTGTTTAATTCATACTATAGCCGTCTACCGTTGACTTTTGTGCAATTTGAAAAATGTTTGCATCCCTGCTGGGCTTACCCAAAACGGGTGTTTTAGAAACATATTCAATCCTATCCTATGGCACATTCTCCCAGTATTCCCCCAATCCGAATCCTCGGATTTTGCATTCTTTTTCTCTTATCCGCTTGCCAGCAAAAAAGCGAGGCTCCCTTTGCAGAACGTTCGCCTGCACCTCCACCGCAAGGCAAGGGAAATCCGGCGAAGTTAGATCGAACAGCCACCGCTTCTGCGGCACCAGAGCAATTTCAGGATGCCGCCGAAAATGGCGATATTTTTTCCTCTGCTGCGGCTGTTCCCAATGCAATTGATTCGCTGAAAAAATTTGTGCGCAACGCCGAAATTCGTTTCCGCGTAAAAAACACAGCGGATGCCACCCTGCGCATCGAAGACATTGCCCTGCGCAATCGTGGTTTTGTGATCAATAGCATGCTGAACAGCGAAGTCGAACTCCGCCAAACCACCCCTGTCAGTCGCGACTCGGCTCTGGAGACAACCCGTTATCGTATTCACAGTCAATTGGTTATCCGAGTACCCTGCCAGCTTCTGGACACTACACTTCGCTCCATAGGGCGGCTCTCGGATTTCCTTGACCTGCGCCATGTGAACGCCTCAGACGTGGGCCTTGAAATACTCGAACAGGAGCTCGCCCGCTTGCGGGAAGGTACTTATCGCAGTGATTTAGAGGGTTCGGAGGAAAATAGAAACAGCCCCAAAGCAGATCGTGCCCGTGCCAGCCGTGATGCCAGCGACCAAGCCAGCATCGAAACCATGAAACTGGAAGATGCAATCCGATTCAGCACGGTTACCATAGATATTTATCAACTCCCGCAAATTCACCAGACGATGGTGGCCAATACGGATGTGCCCGTGCCACAACAATCCTTGGCCACACGATCGGGCGAAGCGTTTCGTTCGGGTGGCGAGATTTTGACCGCCTTGTTCCTTGGTGTCGTCCATTTGTGGGGGGTGATTTTGCTTGCTCTGGTTGCGTTTTTTGGTTGGAAATGGTTTCGGAATAGAAAGAGGCTTGTGCTTTCTGATACCCAAAAGTCCTCGTAAAGACAAATGAGTATGGAGGCTATAATCTAGCACAAACCCTTTTGCATTTTTCCTGTTGAGGCTTCTTACATTTGCCGCTAATTATGGAAAAAGTAAAATGCCTCATTATAGGCTCCGGACCTGCGGGTTACTCGGCAGCCATCTACGCCGCTCGCGCAGGCCTCAGCCCCATGCTTTACACTGGCCCTCAGCCGGGTGGACAACTTATGATCACCACCGATGTGGAAAACTACCCTGGCTATCCCGATGGGCGCAACGGCCCTGAAATGATGGAAGATTTCCGCAAACAGGCCGAACGCTTCGAAACGGTGATCCGCAACGAAATGATCGTAAAAGTGGATTTCTCTGGCCCAATACACAAGGCCTGGAGCGAATCGGGCAACGAAATCCAATCACCCGCTATCATCATTGCTACCGGAGCAAGTGCCAAATGGCTCGGAATCCCCGGCGAACACGAATTGGAAAACAAAGGGGTTTCTGCCTGTGCCGTTTGTGACGGGTTTTTCTTTCGCAAGCAAAAAGTCGCCATTGTAGGCGGTGGCGATACTGCCGCAGAGGAAAGCACTTATTTGGCAAAAATCTGCTCAGAAGTACACCTTCTGGTGCGTCGCGACGAAATGCGTGCCTCCAAAATCATGCAGGAAAGGGTACTCAACACGCCCAATCTTATCGTTCACTGGAATACTTCCCCTGAAGAAGTACTGGGCAGCGATGGGGTAGAGGGCGTTCGGATTCGCAACAACAAAACGGGCGAGGTCAGTACTTTGGACATCACTGGTTTCTTTGTCGCCATCGGTCACCATCCGAATACGGACATTTTCAAAGGCTGGCTTGATTTGGACGAAACGGGCTATATCAAGGCGGTGCCAGGTCGTTCGCTTACCAATGTTCCAGGCGTATTTGCCTCCGGCGATGCGCAGGATAAAATTTATCGTCAGGCCGTGACGGCTGCTGGAACGGGATGTATGGCAGCCTTGGATGCGGAGCGGTATTTAGTGGAGGCGGGATTGTAGGCATCGTCCAAGGAGAAAGAAAATGGCCTTCAAACGCTTGTTTGAAGGCCATTTTTTTATGTTCAAGCCGGACTATTCTATTTCAAATGCAGCAATCAATTTTTTTACACTCCAAAGTTGGTAACGCCCATTTCCTTCAAAATGAGCTATTAACTTAATGTCCGTGGCAAACGTGTCTATAGTGCATGATTCCACATTTTCCTGTTCAAACCTCCTGAATATTCGTCCCAATCACCCATCGCTTATCCCCAATCCGATGCCAGCCATTGCTGCTGGTCTCGAAAATGCTGACGGTGGCGCCTTTTTTTAGTTCGCCGACCTTTGCGTTGCTGGTAGCCGGACCTGTACGCACATTGAGGAAAGTAGAAGTTACTTTCCCTTTTCGCGTTACAACTGCGGGCGCCCCATTGGAGGCTATGACCTGAATGTAGTCGGCACTCACATACTGATTCTGCCCTATTTTCCAGAACCCGCTTGATTTTTCCAACAAGTTTACGATATCGCCCAGTTTTAGTTTTGCCACTATTGGGTTAGAGGTGCCTGGCCCAGTGCGAACGTTCAAGAATCTGGAAATCACCTTGCCACGCTGTGTAGCAGACTGACCACCGCCCGTGCCTGTGCCTGAATTGACACTGCCAGCACTGCCACCTGTGCCACTACCACTGTTCCCTGCAGCCATTTGCACCGCACGGAGCGCATTGAGTCGGCCATAGCCCAATTTGGGCGACCGACCATTGGCATCATAACCGCTCCCGATTTTGTCTGCCGAACGGCGAAGAATATCCTTTATTTGGATCAGTGTTAAGTTTGGATTGGCTGAAAGCATGAGGGCACAGACGCCTGCCGTGAGTGGAGAAGCACTCGAAGTGCCACCAAAACGACTGGTATAGGCGTGCTCTAAGGAGTCTCCGTTGGCCTTTACTGTGGCGGTGGTCACACCCACACCATCGTTGCCATTGGTAGGTGCACAGAGAAAGGCATTGGAGCCAAAAAAAGTATAACTTGAAGATTCGTCCAGACTATTAGAAGCCGTGATACACATTACATCGGGGTGCGCTGCGAAATCACTGATTTGTCGCGGCAAATTATTGGACGCAGGATTGGCATTTCCTGCAGCGATGAAAATGGGCAGCCCTTTTCCGTTTCGGCCCTCACGCACCACCCGGCTGATGTAATTGGAAATGTAAGTAGAAAGCGGAACGGGTTTGGGGAACCCGATACTACAAGTGATAATATCGGCCCCGTTGAGAAGAGCGTGCTCGAATGCTTTCTGGATGGCGTCATCCGAAAGGATGTCAAGTTTGATGGGAATGATTCGGGCATTGGGTGCGGCACCCAGAACGCCTTGCGAATCCCAAGCTCCAGCAGCCACCGCGGCACAAGAGGTTCCATGGCTAAAAACGCCCCAAGAGCCATCAGATGCCTGATACCACGGAGAAACATCGGCAGTCCGATTGGGGGCGTTAAATGTGTTGCGGATTTTAGTGCCGTCGCCGCGCAAGGAGGGGTGTTCCGTGTCGAAACCTGTATCTATTACTGCAATTTTGATGTCTTTTGAGCCGAGTCCCTGCAATTCTTGCCAGGCTGCGCGCACTTTTGCGTCCGCGCCTTTTCTGAAGTGGTGTGTACCAAAAACTGCATTGAGAATATCAATGATTGGGATTTGTCCTCCAGAATTTTCATGGTGCCATTGACTGTTGATAAACTTTCCAGTAGGGGAGGAGAAATCTCCCATCACTGGTTTCGTCATGAATTCTGGCTCGGCTATTAAAACAATGCGCATTTTTTGGAGGAGCATGGCGCACTTCACCGGGTTGGGCGAATCTGGCGTAGTGCTCACACGGTAAGCCTCAGGGCCAACGACTTGCCGGATGTTAAGGTGTAATTCGTCCAGCACTTCTTGTTGTTTTTCTTGCGCTGTGCCCGGTTTGAACTCAATATAAAGGTATCCGGTCGGGATGAACGGCGAATCCTCTTCTCCATCTACAATCCAGACGTGTGTGCCGACCGAGACTTCGGGTTTTGCCCGCAACTCGTCAAGTTTTTGGTCAATGCCACGGGTGGATTTCACGACTTCAAAATCGCGAATATGCTCTTGGTCGGCGGCGTTTTTACGTTTGGGCGCGCGTTTCATGCCGGGTGTATAACGTACAGCGGCCTGCGTTTTGCTTTTGCTGAGGTTGATGGTTTCGCCACCAAATTTGAAGGAAGCCTTGTTTACTTTTTTTGTTGCCATTACTTAGGAGTGGTAAGTGATGAGTGATAAGTGATGGGAAAAAACGATCCGTGATTATATTACTTACCGTTTAACGCCTATGGAACGGTGTCAACGTACTTTGTATTCCTTATTCACGCGGTCAAGTTCACGCTTGTTTTCACGGTCTTTGATGTTTTCGCGTTTATCAAACGACTTTTTGCCTTTGGCGAGGCAGATGGTCAATTTAGCAAAACCGCGCTCGCTGAAAAAGATTTTAAACGGCACAATGGTGGAGCCTTTTTCCTTGATACCACGCTCTAGTTTTCGAAGCTCGGGTCGGCGGAGCAGGAGTTTTCGGTTGCGCCGGGGCAAGTGGTTTGCATCCGTACCATATTTATATTCAGCCACATAGAGGTTGCGAACCCAGAGTTCCCCTTGGTCAAAAATACAATATGCATCCGACAGATTTGCGTTGCCATCGCGGATGCTTTTAACCTCAGTACCGGTAAGCATAATCCCAGCATCGAACTCATTCACAAAATGGAATTCGTAAATCGCCTTGCGGTTCAGAATCTCGATCTTCGCTTTTTTCTTCTCTTTTGCCATGACTAAAAATATCTGCAAATGTAAGGTTTTAAGAATCTAAGCCGCCCAAAATCACGCTGCAAGCAAACCTAATCTCTTCTTCTGAAATGGTAAGCGGTGGCGCAATGCGCAGGCTTCGGTCATTGAACAAAAACCAATCCGTGATAACTCCCTGTTGGATGCAATGTTGAATCACAGCCTGTACTATTACTGCTTCGCCCAAGTCAACGGCCAACCAAAGCCCCGCGCTGCGCAGTTCGCGAATGGCGGGATGTACCAACAAGCTTTTAAAAAGTGCTTCTTTGGCAGGCACTTGCGCGAGTAAATCGCCTTCAAGTAAAATTTTCAAGGTGGCCAGACCAGCCGCCACACACACCGGATGACCTCCAAAAGTGGTAATATGCCCCAACACTGGATCGTGCGATAAAGTTTGCATCAATTCCCTCCGAGCCACAAATGCCCCGAGCGGCATCCCACCTCCAAAACCTTTTGCCAGCAGTAAAATATCCGGCACGATACCATATTTTTCAAATGCAAAAAGATGCCCGGTTCGGCCCATTCCAGCCTGAATTTCGTCTAAAATCAACAAAACGCCAAGCTCAGTACAGCGTTGACGTAGCGCCAATAGCCACAAAGGGTCTGGGAGGATTACACCCGCCTCCCCTTGAACAGTTTCTACCACCACTGCTGCGGTTTCTTCATCAATGATTTCCAAATCCAATGCTTCGTTGAACCCGATATGCCGAATGCCCGGCAACAATGGCTGAAACGCCTCGGTAAAATCTTTCGGCCACATCAGACTGGCCGCACCCTGGGTACTGCCGTGGTAGGCATATTTGCAGGAAATAAATTGTGAGCGCCCGGTGACGCGTTTGGCGAGTTTCATGGCGCCCTCTGCGGCTTCCGTTCCAGAGTTCGTGAAATAAACCGAGTCAAGGCCGGGTAGGTTTTGGGCAATTAATTGGGCAAAACATACCTGAGGAGAAAGCACGAATTCACCATAAACGAGCGTGTGCCAATAGGCTTCAAGTTGTTGCTGTACAGCATCTTGCACGCGCGGATGCCGATGTCCCAGCACGCTGGGGCCGATGCCCGCGATGAGATCAAGCCACCGTTCGCCGTTGCGACCATACAACCAACAACCTTCAGCACGTTCGATCTCGAGCGCGAGCGGCGCGGGAGAAGTCTGTGCCACATGGCGAAAGAAAAGAGGACGAAGACTGGCGCTTTTTTGCGTTTGCATCACTATTTTGTTTGCGAACAATTTATTCCACCCATATTTGCAGGGTCGCACAAAGTTCGGCTAAGTCGAACAAGCTTCGATGAATAACGTTTAGCAAGTATAATATATGACTGCTCGTACACTCATCGCCCATGACATTCCCGCACTTACCGTTGAACAAACGGGTCGCGAAGCATTCCATACACTGAACGACTACCATGTGAAACACCTCCCGGTAGTGGACAAAGGCAAGCTGGTTGGCCTGCTTTCAGAAGAGGAAATCTTCAATCACAAACTCTCCAGTCCGCTCAGCGAACATGATTTTTCGGTCTTGCCGCTGTTTCAGGTGGGTGAAAATGAACATCTTTTCGAGATCATCAAAATTATGGGCGATCACCGTCTCACGGTGATTCCGGTGGTGGACGCAGAAGGAAAATACCTTGGGTTGGTGCAACAAAATGACGTGTTGCGCTATTTTGCCCATACCGCTTCGTTGACTGAACACGGCGCGGTACTGGTCTTGGAAATGCCCCGCCGAGACTACGCGCTTTCCACCATTGCGCGTATTTTTGAAGAGGAAAAAGTAAATATCCTCAGCACGTTTGTCACTTCTAATTCTAACTCGGATCGTGTGGAACTGACCATGAAACTGGATCGCCCCGACCTTTCCCGTGTCATTGCTTCTTTAGAACGCCATGAATATGAAGTGAAAGAAACTTTTGGCGAAACGGATAGAAGTGAACTTTTGCGTGATCGCTATGACGCATTGATGCATTATCTAAACGTGTAGCGTGAAATTCGTTTCGCTATTAACATCTACCCATATTTAGGCGAAATGAATTTCGCCCTACATTATGCAGACGCTCTGGCACCTAGAGAATATTGATGTTACCCACCTGCTTTGTCCCACGAAGCTGGGCAACGAGGATTTGATGGCCCAACACAAACATTGCAACTTTAAAAAAGGAGATGCCGTGTATGTGCCACAAGATCTTTCCGACCGCATATTTTTTATCACCGATGGGCAGATTAAAATATCGGTGATGAATGAAGAAGGCAAAGAAATCACTAAAGCTATTTTAGGACGCGGCGAGGTGTTTGGCGAACTGGCCTTGCTGGGAGAACAACTACGCCGCGATTTTGCCACGGCGCTCGAAGATACCAACACCTGTGTGGTGAATCTTGAGGAACTGCGCGGCTTGATGCGCGACCGTTCGGAACTCAATTTGTTCTTTATGAGGATGTTTGGGGGGCGGCAACTGGAAATGGAAAAACGTTTGGAATCGCTCGTTTTTCGAGACAGCCGCAGCCGTATTGTCGAATTTTTGGTCAATATTGTCCGCTCAAAAGGTCAAAGGGTGGGGTACGAGTGGGTAGTCCGAAAACCTGTTACCCACCAAGAAATCGCCAACCTGACGGCTACCAGTCGCCAAACGGTAACCACCACGCTCAATGATTTGCGCTATAAAAAGCTCCTGACCTTCAACCGTTCGCGATTGCTGGTTCGCGATTTGGAAAGGTTGGCGGAAGAAATGAAATAATAAGAGAGTGTCCCTAAAGTGGTCGCACAGCTTTAGGCCATGATACCACTACCTCCTCTTTATCACTTTACTACTGAACACCGTCTGCCCGTTCTGCTTCACCATTAGGATGTACGCCCCGCTTGGCAGGCCGCTTAGGCCCAGCGTACAATCGCCATTCTCGCAGGTTTGAAGCTGCAAAACCACCCGTCCCGAGGCATCGGACAATTCCACCGAGTAGCCTCCCGAGGCGTCTGGCCCGCCTGCTAGGCCTTGGCGGGCAGGCAGCACGATTTTTACCCAATCCGCTGCCGGGTTTGGGTACATCAGAAACGCAAGCTCAGCAGCCTCCTCTGTGCCGACCATCAGCTCCACCACCACCTCTTTAACCGCCACGCAGCCGTGCTTATCCGTCACCGTCACGGTGTAAGTGCCTGCAGCCAGTCCTACGATGGCCTGTTCTGTACTGCCGCCAGGCTCCCAGAGGTACCCGAAGGGCGACGTTCCGCCAGAGATCGTGGTCACCACTGCCGTGCCGTTGGGCGGGTTGGTCTGAGTTTGTGCATTGCTGCCCGTGCCGATCCAGAGCGAGTCCGGCTCAACCGTATAGGGGAAGGTGTTGGATGCCGTGCAGCCGAATGCGTCCGTCACGGTCACCGAGTACTGGCCAGGGCCGAGCGGCTGGGCAATGGAGTCCGTTCCAGGCCAGCCCTGCCACTGCCACTGAAAGGGTGGTGCGCCCGTGAGCGGGGTGAGCGAGAGCCAGCCGTCTGCTGCGCCGTGGCAGGAGATGGCCTGACCGCCGATCATGGGCGTGAGCTGGCCAATTAGTGCGATCAAAGCAGATGCCGAGTCTAAGCAGCCGAATGCGTCTGTGACCGTGAGCGCGTAAGCGCCCGGCGGTAGTTGCGAAAGAGAGGAAGTGTCCGATGCGCCCGGCAGCCACTGGTACTGGAAGGGTGCCGTGCCGCTCGTGACGGAGGCCGTGAGCGAGCCTCCAGACTGAAGGCCGCACTGCACGTTGGTGGGGGCGAGGGCGAGCTCGGGCAAAGGCGCTGCCGCCACGGTCACCGTATCGCTTAACTGTCTGCCGCTGCTGTCGGTGATGGTGAAAATAAAGTCTCCGGGGGGCAGGCCATTTAGTTCGGGGCCGTTGCCCGCATTGGGCGACCAGTTATACGCCAAAGGCTCGCAGCCGTGCTCGGGCTGAATGCTGATGCTGCCGTTGGAGCTGCCGACGCAAGCGGGCTGGACTTGCGGCTCGGCAGCCAGCGCGAAGGCCGGAGACTCGTAAGCGCCGATGTCCACGGTGCCTTCGAGGATACGGGGGTTTCCGGCGATGTCGGTGAGGATGCCTGCAGTGGCGGCGTTGGAGCCTACGTTGATGAGGGGGGAGCAGGGGAGGAGTTTTAAGTTTCCATCTTGATAGTCCGTGAAGAGCGGGTCCGTAGAAAACAAGGAACCTGGCCCATAAAAGTGCAAGGGGGAAATTGGAAGGGTATCAAGGGAGGAGTTATACACATAAAGTGTATCTAGGCCATCGAATAGAAATGGGACTCTTTTGATAGAATTTACAAACGTTGAACTATAGTAGTTGTTAAAGGAAATAGAGTTAAAGATGTGCATGGAAGAATTTTCTAAATTATACCCAGTTTGGAGGTTGTTAGAAAACGTGCAAGAAGCTATGGAGGATGAATCAGTTCCCCTGTAATCGGTAAATCCGCTATTTAGTTCATTGTTGAAAACTTCTGAATTGGCAAGATGGAAAGGGTAGGAATATTCCACTCCGGGGATAACATTTAACCAAGTAAAAAACAAGAAGGTACTGTTATCATGGATACTCAGGTTTTTCCCGATTACCCCAGATGCTACCGTAAAAAGCACACCCAATGAATTGTCACTTAATTCAGTGTTGCGAAAAATATGTGGCCCCCCGCGATTGGTCTCATCACAAAAAAAAATATCTCCCATGTTATGGGCAATAAGCGTATTGCTAATTTGCCAATTGCTTTCACTGAAATATCTTAACCCTCCAATCATTGTTCTTGTTGAAGCCTGAAATAAGCGGTTATTGTAAAAAATGCAGGAATCAACCACAGCATAAAATTCAGAATTAGGCGGGTCTGACCCAAACACATCCATCATAAGTGTTCCTTTATGATGGTGATCCCTGAATTCGCTTTTTACAATTTTTAAATGCGATCCTGTATTCCGCGTATATCCCCAAGCAACAGCATCCGAGCAGATATCTGCCACATTCCCTTGAAAATGACACCCTACGATGTTTGCGGTATCACTCCGCTCAGTGTCATTCAGGTACAATCCCCCTCCGGATCTCGCAGCACAGTTCTCAATAAACACACAGTTCTCGACATCCTTAGGGCGTTCTAGCCAACTCCCCCCGTTCCGATATACGGCCCCGCCACTGCCTAGGAAACTCCTGTTTTGGTAAAAACGGCAGTTTTTGAAGATGGGCGCTACCGACCCTGTGCCGCCGCCATCCACATAAACGGCGCCTCCGTTGGACCGGGCGGTGTTGTGCTCAAAAACGCAATGCTGAATGTTTGGGTAAGCAATGCTGTTGGCCCCGTCCATAAAAATGGCCGCGCCCGATGTGCCAGCCTGAAAATTGGGCAGCACGGGGCTGTCAGCCTGTCCGCAACGGAATGTAAAACCGTCCACCCAGGTTCCCAAGTCCGGGTGGGTAAGGTGCAGGATGGTATAGGAATTGTCGAGGCTGTCGCCAGTTACGCCAATGTCGCCGCTAAGTATGCTGGGGTGTTGGCCTATTTGCCTTTCTTCCACGAGCATCTCTGTGCCAGCAAAACTACCGTATAGTTTTACGCCCGAGGTCAATTGAAACCGTGCCGATCTGTCACCGATAGCAGATGGGTAATATTCGCCTTGGGCTACCCATATTTCGTCGCCCAAAAGGGCGAGTGCGAGTGCGTCGTGCAGGTCAATAAATGCGTCCGACCAACTTTGACCGTTGCCTTGCCCTCCTGCATTTACATCCACATAATAGCGGGTTTGGGCTAGGGCGAAGCCTGAGATGCTCCATAGAGCAAGTAGTAAAATGGATATGCGAAACATGACAAAAGGGATGGTATGTTAAAATTGGGGGAGCGAGCACCGCTCCCCCAAAAATGATAGCATTAAAAACTCCGAACATCAGAACGCTCAGTTTTTCACGAGACGAAGCGATTTTTTTCCCCAAGGAGATGCTATTTCTACAATATATTGACCTGGAGGTATGACCGGCAGACTGGCAGATGTGATGATATTTTCCCCTTTGATCAGACTTATTGATTGCTCCGCCGCTACTTGCCCAAGCGAGTTAAAGAACCTTATGGTGCCAGTCCCATCCTCAGGCCCGGTAAGATTTACTCGGAAAGACTTCCCGGCCGGGTTAGGATAGATATATGCCGACCATGTGTCCTTATCTGAGCTTGGGTTTGATGGCGGGAGTGCCACAATTTGCGCCTCCTCAGCAGCTAGGAGATTAAAAATATCCCTGTCTCCATTACTTCCGTAGGATTCTGAGGGGAAGCCTTCCATCTCGTCATTCAACCAAAGCCTTACATCCGAAGCGTCTTGCAACAATTCTCCTTCCAGATAGAATAAGGGTGTACCTTTTGGCAAAAATACCAAATCCCCTATTGCATTGTAGCTGAGCAGGCGAATGTTTCCGAGGGAAGGCTCGTTCCAAGCTTGTTCTGGCATTTCGCCCATTTGAGATGCCCATACCACGCCGGTCAATTTCCATTGGAGCGGGTCGTAACCGATCCCCAATTGCCAACTGTTGCATCCTAGGGCATCTTGGGCAAAAACGGGGATGCGTAACATAGCTCCTTTTTTTCCAGAAAATGGAACAAACCCAAGCGGCGTAGTGGTGGCCGTTCGATCATCGGCAGAAAGTAAATTTGCTCCAACGGCCGTATTATTCACATCGCCAATTTTGACCCCATAGAATGCAGCAACTGTGCCCAATGGGGGAATATTGACCTGGACCCATTCCGGCATGGGCCCAGAAAAAGGAATATCTTGAAGTTGGACGGTTTTATCGAAAAATCGGTAAGAACGATATGGCCATGGATTGGGCGGGTTGGGCAGTTGCTGCGGGCCATAAATACCCAAAATGAGTTTTCTTAATTCTACGATGTCAAAAGTAGTAATACTGTTAGAACTGTTCGCATCAGCAGCGATTATCTTATAGGGTGAGGGACTGGTAGCTGGAGGAATTGGAGGATTAAATGGCTCAATTCCAAGGATGTGCTTGCTTATCAGCACGAGGTCATAAGTCGTCACGCCATTGAGGGGGTTGTCTTCTTTGATAGGGTACACCCATTGTGGTTGGTTTGGTAAATAACATGCACATATTGCTATACTACCGTTGGTTAGGCTATTGCCTTGACTTACCCTTTCACAAGTAAAAGGGTCACCAGGCATCTGAGGTGGCACGTCATCAGCTACCCTATACCCAACATCTTCCATCAAGGGGCCAAAATGCAATTGATAAGTCATCGTCAGGCTAGTAATGCAGATGTCATCTACTAATACTGCTCCATTAATTTCAGATACCGTAGTTGGCAAACATTGCACAGTTGCATTTTGCTCTGTAAATATGGCATCCCGGAAAGTAACCGCCTCAATGCAAGCGTCCGTGGCATCAAAACCAAAACGAATCAAATTTTGAGGGAAAGTGCCAGTTAGGTCTATTGGCGTGTTCCCGTCAATATCAAAGGTCAAACCTAAAAGACCTGGAGCAATTTGAACAACTGAGACGCAGTTGCTCAAATTGCTACAATATGCGCTGGAAGATAAAGTTGGACTCCAAGTGAGCGTTCCGGAGTGTTTTACCTCTACTCGTACCATACCCTCGGTGTATGTCTTGCTGGGTAGAGATAACAGATCCACGTCAAAAAATAAAGAATGGCAAGGGTCTGCATTTTGCGGAATACTTGAAGCTGTTTTGGCTTTCACTTCAAGTTTGGTACACATGCCAGGGCAAGGCGGCGTATTCCATTCCACCAATTGAGGTCCGCCTACAATACTCGGTTGGCAGCAACTACCATTGGGGGCTAAC
>JBBQSW010000013.1:0-19641 GCA_038213575.1 Chitinophagales bacterium
GGGTCAATGGCCAGCACAGCAGGACGTTTGCCTTGCGCTATCAACTGCATCCCCAGAGCCTCGATGAAGGTGCTTTTTCCAACGCCAGGGGCACCAGTGACGGCAATCCTTAAGGTGCTGTGTAGCTTCGTTTCACGGAGCAATTGCGCAATGACTTCGCGTGCCAGTGCTTGGTGATCCTCTCTTCCACTTTCGATAAGCGTGATGGCCTGACCAAGCAATACACGATCAGAGGCACGGATGCCTTGTACAAAATGTTCGACACTGGGAAGCGGACGGCGCATGGGGCAAAGGTAGGTTTTGTAATGGCTGTGAAAAGGCCACACTCCTGCGGCTAAAGCACAAAATTGTTGACTTAAAGATTTTGGTGGATAGAAAGGGGCGTAGCGCCCAGGTTAAACTTACTTCACCAAAGGTCAAAATTTATTTTAACGCTTGTTCAATATATTGACAATCAATGTTTTTATATTTAACGAAATCCCCTCAATTCCTTTCTCAAAGGTTAAACTCAGTTAAGTATGCCAAGCGGAGGTAAAACCCTATTGCGGGGTTGGTATCAAGGGAGAAACTTTGCGCCCTGTCGAAGATCAAAAAGAAACTTGAATCAGATGTACCCGCCCTGACAAGCCAGTTGGAAGCAGCCGGAACCCTCCGCAAATTGGACGGCAAATAAACACGCAAAACTTCCCCAGAGAGCCACAGAACCATGAAAGCGCGCAGCGCCCGTCACTTTTTAACCCGCTTTTCCGGTGCGTGGGGTGTCGGTGCGCTGCGATTTTATTTCAGATAGAAAGTACCCATCATTTTCGTCCCAATCACTTTTTGGGCATCTATGGTGAGCACGTCATTGAAAATGCGCGTGGGGCTTTGTGGCGTATTCCCCTTGTAATATTCAGGCCAATTCACTTGATCCGTCCATTTGCCAAAAACCTTTATTTGAGCGCTTGAAAGCATCTCCCAATTGCCGTCGGCGATGCTTGAAATGTCGAGATTCCCGCCACTGGAGTTTTCGCTGTAATAAACAAAGGTGCCGTCAGAACGCAGGATGAGCGAATTGGATGTCAAGAAGTTATCTCCCTCCGATACGTCCTCTGAAACTTGGTTTGAAATGCGCTTATCGAGCAAGGTGGCAATGGGCGAACCTGCTCCTTTAGACCGTAAGGCGGCTTGGTATTTTTCGGGCAAAGTGGAGTGCAGCACAAAGGGTTGCGCTCCGTTATAGAATAGGATATCACTGATAGCCAAGTCTTTGTAGCGTTTTCCGGGGTAAACGGATTTGATTTTCAATGCAAATGATGAGCCTTTGGCGGGTGCTTGCAATTCAATTTTTTGTCCGGCTTTTGTGTCGCGCAGGGTATAGGTGCGGGTAGGCCCCCCATTTTCTCCAAAATCAAAATCACGCAAACGGGTATTGGCTGAAAAATGTTCGTCAGAACGCTGGTAGCCATTCCATATCTGAATGGCTGTGATGTTCACCGGCTCCCCAAATTCAAACGTCAAAGTCTCGCCTTCACCTGAAGAGACCGCAGCTTCCGCCCAAGCAAATTCTTTGCGGCTGTCAAACAAATTAGCAGGGCTGTAGGCGACTTCCGGCGCAAGCATAGAGGATGCAGTGATGGAACCTTTAATGCGTTGAGGCGGCACAAGGCGGAGTGTTTCTCCCTTGTCAGTCACTACTTTTAGGTCGCTGATGGCGATAAAAGCATCCGCGGGATAAGAAGAACGATTTACACCCGCTCGCAAGGTCTCCGTTTCTTCTTTGCCGGTAGCGGAAAAGCGGATGAAAAGCGATTTAACCAGGCCATTTTGCTCCACGGCAATTCGCGCATTGGGATGGCCTGAATTGGCAACCTGCCCATTGGTATAAACCACAATGGGCGCCTCATTTTGTGGTAAATCTTTGGCAAAACTGCCCTCTGCCGCTATGATTTCTACGGACGCAAGCGGCAGCGCGTTTTGGAAGTAGAGCATGATGCCCTCGTCAGGCCCAGTGCCCGGCAGCGATTGCCACTGGGTGGCAGGATTGGAGTCGAACAGATTTTCTAGTCCTTTTCCAACGGTGTTGGAGGTAGCGTAAGCCCCTTCGAGGTAGGTTGCAGGCAGAAGATTTGCCTCTGTTGCGTTTTCCGGGGCACTGGAATTAATGCTTGTTTTTTGCGCAGGCTCGTTGCCACAGGCTGCTAAAAACAAGAGGATCGGGATAAATTGGAAAGTTGTTTTTTTCATTTTGTTTGCTTTCAAATTTCCCGAAAGATACAGGATTGGATTACGGAATAAGCGATTTGGGCGATTTGGCGGCTTTGCCACTCATTTCAAATCGTCAAAAAAAAGCGCGGTCCACAAGGAATCCCTGTGAACCGCGCTTTTAAATTGTATAAGTCAGACGACGACTTAGAGTCATTAGGTGAACGTTATTCCACTACAATCATCTTCTTCGTAGCGCTGTGTGTTGGCGTATCCAGTTGATAGAACAAGATACCAGCCTCCAATTCAGCACGCTGGAGCGTTACCGTATTGAAACCTTTGGCAAACTCGCTTTTCAAAATCTTGACCATGCGGCCTTCTGCGTTGCTGACGGTCAGCGTAGCTTCAGCGGCTTCGGGCAAGAAGAAGGAAATGTTTGTAAAGCCTTTGGCGGGGTTGGGAGCATTTTGCAGCAATTCAAATCCGGCACTGTTGATGGTCATCCCTGAAGGAGACTTGAAACGGAGTGCCAAATCTTTTTTCGTTGCTTCTCCATTGATTAATGTATATCCTTCGGTGCGTGTTACGCTGTTGCCGAGGCCAATCATTTGGCTCAACTGGCCGGAGCGAGTAGCTCGGAATCGGAAAGCAAATTGGCCGGCATCAGCATTCACAGAAGCCGTGATGAAGTTGGCGGAGATAGAAAAGTTGTCTTTCCCCATATTGTCACCTGGGAGTATATCAAGTGCTTCCAAACCATTGAGATCCATAGTGAATTGATAGCCTTCCACTTTTTCAGAAGCCGTCATTTTTACTTCTACAATATCTCCAGCGTTCACATTGCGGTCATCCACATCAAAATAAAGCGTGCCCAAGCTGCGCTCCTCTGCGCTTACAAGAGCGTTGGGGATAACAGAATTGTTCACGTCTCCAATTTTCACGCCAACAAAGTCCTCTTCAAGATTAGCCATTTGCATATTCTGAACGGATTTTGTTTCCGGGAACACCTCTTGGAAAGGGTTAAGGAGGTTCGGGAAAATATAGTCTTTGTCTACAAAACGCCAGGATGTGTTGTTCGGCATTTCGGTGTAGATGCCCAAAATGAGTTTTCGGTACTCTACAATATCGAAGGTTGTGATACTTCCACTCTTGTTCCCATCAGCAGCAATCATCTTGTAGGGGCTATTGAACGGCTCAATGCCCAAGATGTGCTTGGAGATCAATACCAAGTCGTAAGTGGTGACGCCATTGAGTGGATTATCATCTTTCTCCGGTGCGAGAACATAGTCAGAACCCACAGGGAGTGCATTGATAAACATGAAACTTCCCAAATTGTCGGTCATGTCAGTCAAATTCACAACTGGATTGCCATTGTGGGGTATTCCGTAAAGAACCGCATTTGCTTCTTCCACACCCTCTTGTGATTCAGTTTTCAATGCACCCGCGATGACTGGTTTTGGGTCGCCACCGCAAATTCCGATATTGTCTTGAACAATGACAAAGGTTTCGCAGTAGTCTGCGTTACCTGCTGCATCAATTGCCCAAAGTTCGATGCACTGGGTGCCGATTTCCGTGCAAGTGAAGTTCACAGAGGTGATTGGGTTGCCGTTGCCGTCAATCGGGAAGCCGGTACCTGTGCCGCATTTGCGAACACCAATCTTGATCTGGCTGGCGGGTGTGCAGTTGTCTTCCGTATATTGCAAGAAATCAGATGCCCAGAGTGTGATCATGCCGGTCGGCATAATATTCACAGAAAGGCCATTGAGGCATACCACTGTTGGTGCCTTGCAGTCTTTCACGGTGAAAGTGTACTCGTACTCTTTATTGTTGCCGCATCCATCGGTAATAAACCACTTGATCTTGTGGGTGCCATGTGGCAGTTCGGGTACGACAAAGCTGTTCTGTTGTTGTTGGGTATTCCAACGCACACAAGCGACCTTGGTGTTGCCATTAACGGTTTCTTGAATGGCGAAACCCCACTTTTGGTTAAATGGCACGGGGCGTTCGTCGAACTGGCGCAGGGTGCCGCCAGAGAAATTCGGCGTGTTCACGTTGTTGTAGCGAACTGTGTTCCAACCTTCCCCAATGGGCGCAGCGATGCCTGTATTTACAGAATTTACTACCGTTTCCATAATATTGTCGCCGTCCAAGTCGAGGAAAAGGAGGTATTCAATATTGATGTTGGCACCCGAGCAGGCATCGGTACCTGTAATGCAAAGGTCTGTGGGCTCTTCGCACAGGTCGTGCGTCTGGATGCCATTGTCCCACCAGTACATCTCGTTCCACAACAGGTTGTTGTTCGGCGTGAGCCAGTTTTGGTTTGAGCAATTAGGCGTGACATAAGTACCCGTAGGTGCCTGGCCATCAATGATTTTTATGATTTGTTTGTAAACATAGCAGTTTGCGTCCTTCTGCCAGAAAGTGCAGAAGTTCGTCGTCTGTGGATCCGTAGGGTTGATCCTAACAACGGTGGGCGCCCATGGCGGTAAGGTGCCACAAGCAGAAACCGTAGGCCCTGGCAAGTTGGCGGGGCTATTCACCTGTGGGTTTGGATTTGGGTTGGGTACATAGATGCAGTTAACATTCGGGTTGTATGTACACCAGTTGATGATTTGCCAAGTACGCTCGATTTTGTAACAAGCGTCGGGCACCACAGTGAATACTTCGTCTTGGAACGAAACACCCAACAATTCACAGTCCTTGCCAAAGAAACTTGGCTCACCATAAACACCCGTACCGTCGCACACAGTAACGATGGCGTCGTTCGGGAATTTGATGTAATAATTTTGGTTGTAGGTAACAAACACCCGCTGAGTACACTGGGAGCTCTGACCGTAACAGTCAAAGGCACGGAAGGTGCGCGTGATGGTTCCTTTATTGCATACCGTGTCGAACAGTGAGTAATTCACCGAATGTGTCAGACCGATTTGTCCCTGGTAAACTTTGGTAGAATCAAGGCAACAGTTGTCAGACACCTGCGGTTTGCCATAAGCCCAAAGGCTTGGATCAAAGTTCTCACAGTTCACCGTGACATTGTTAGGAGGCAGGCAGGTCGGTTTGATTTTATCTTCGACCAATGCGAGCACCATGCAATCATTGGAATTCCATTCTCCAAAATCAAGGCCTACATCACCTGCAGGCACAGGAATGTCATACACACGAAGGATAACCTGGATGGTGTCGCCCACATCTTCGCAGCAGAATTTCACCTGATCGTGGAATTGGTTGTTGTCTTGACATCCGTTCGGGTTCATGCGGCGGACCTTAAAAGAGACTGGGGAACAGTTGTCATAAGAGCCGTCATCAAAGGTGGTTGCGTTCACGAAGGCCATTCCGTCTACACTCAAACCAATTTGAGTAGTTTGATCACAAGCCACGGTGGGCGGCGTGCTGTCTTCCACGGTCACATCGAAAATGCAAACGGTCGTATTGCCGCAATCATCTTTGAGGATGTATTTTACGGTAGTGACCCCAATGCCGAGGTTGTTTGCATAACCCAATACGGCGAGTGTATCGCGATCCCAATAGTTGTTGCCAGGGAAATTGGAGAATGTGCCATAAAGCGATTGCCAAATGCCATTATAGTCCTGCCATTGCGCTTCGATGGAATTAAGGCGCGAACAATTGTCCGTCACGATTACATCGGGAAGGTTGAAATCAAGTTGGCAGTCGTTTGCGTTGGTGCCCACAGTCATGTCTTCTGGGCAGTCCAGTATTGGCCCTTGATCGTCCAGTACTTTGATGAGTTGAACATGCGTCAGTGGGTTCGTTGGGCTGGTAGGCAGGCACCAGTCATACACGGTCCAAGTACGGAGTATTTTGTAAGTGCCATCACAGATTGGCAACTTCAAATCGGTATAGATAGCGTTCAGTTCGCAGTAAGTGCCGTTGGGCCATATATCAAATTGAACGCCAAAATCCACCACGTATGGAACGCCCGTGACGGATGGGCTCGTGGTAGGGTCGGAGCAATCTACCGTGAAATCAGCTGGAAAAAACACGTCCACTGCGTGGCGGCGCTCAAAGTAGATATATTGGTTGCAAGTAGCAGAGTTGCCACTTTCGTCCACAGCAGTCCATTTACGGATTACGTATGCACTGATGTCAGAATTGCCATTGATACTGCCATTGCAGCCAAGGTCAAACCAAGTATCAATGTGCGTCAGTGTGGTAGAGGTGCAATTTTCGTCAATCAAAGGATACGCCTCTGAAATATTGAGAACACCGAGCAAATAGGCTGGGGTATAATCTGTGATCGCACAGTTCAGGAAGATATCCTCACATTCCAATACGGGTGGGAGTTTGTCTTCGATATGCGCGTGGCCCCAACAGCTGTTGCCAGAAATGAGATCCCTTACACGAACCTCAAGCGTGAGGTTTATGTGTGCAGACGTAGCCACAAAATTGCCCGCCCCAGGCGTCCAAACGCCGTTGATTTTTGCCTGTACTCGGAAATTTCCGTTTGGACATCCATTGCCTTCCAAAATCATGTCTGGCAAAATTTCCACCTCGCAATCTTGGTCGAGGGAAATTTGTATCAGGTTGTTGCAAATCATGTTGCACTGGGCGGTCGCGACATTGTCTGCCGAAAGTGATAAAGCCAAGGCCAACGTCCATCCCAACAGATTAAAAAACAGTGTAGAGTTCGCTTTTTTCATGAGAAATTGATTAAGAGAAAAGTAATCGTTTGAGTGTGCTTTTTGAATCGAAATTAAAAATGAATCTAGTGCCGCGTCCGGCTAATGGCGTATGAATCTGGCTCCCCAATTTATACGTCATTGGTCGGACGCGGCACTAGGGTTAACCCAAAGAGCGACAAAGTTAAAAAAGTCATTATGAGCCGTGCAAATTTTCTATGTTAAAAGCTTGCAATCGGACAAATACAGTAGCAAATACAATGCCTAACAACAGGCAATGGCTACCCCAAGAAGGTTAAATTAAAGCAAAGAGGAGCAGAATGCTCAAAAAGCAAGGATGGAAAGACGTGGCAAACATACAACAATGCCAATTGTTTGCAAATAGTTTTTGAAAAAAAGGGGCTTGAGATCAAGTTACCAGTGGCAGGGGCATTATCAAACCAAGTGATTTTCAAACGCCATTTTGATGAGTGCCCCAGTACTGTTCACACCCAATTTGCGCATAATATTTTTGCGGTGCACACTGGCTGTTTGGTCGCTGATGAAGATACGTTCGGAGATTTCCTTGTTCGTCAGTGCTTGGCCAATGAGTTTCAAAATCTCTAATTCTCGTCGTGTAAGGCCACTTTTTTTGGCAAAACGTAGATCAGGCGCGAGTGCGCCATTGCTGTTTGGCAAGTCCATAGACATCAACCCCCGGCCAACAAAGGAGCGGCCTTCGGCCAATTCGCCCACAGCCAACAATAGTTCATCTTGGGAACCTGATTTGAGCATATAACCATCAGCACCTGCTCTAAAAGCAGCCTGTATGTGTGCCGTGTCTCCGGAGCCATTGAGAATCAAGATGCGGGTCTTCGTGCTGCTCTGCTTGAGCGACGAAATAATTTTTAAAAACTCGGTGTCCGGCAGATTTGGGTCAAGCAGAAAAAGATCGGGCAGAGAAGCGCCTAAGTATTCGGCTAATTGGAGCCCATTGTTTGCCACCCCTTTTATATGGTAGGAAAAGCGCTCGTCGCCAGTATTGGACAACATAGACCGCAGCCCTTCAACAAAAATAGGGTGGTGGTCGGCGACGAGGATATCAAGATGGCGGAGCATGATGTGCAATGATTATTTACAGCACGTCCTGCAACTTTTATACCATAACAAAAACTTGTAAGGTCTGAGACACTATTCCTTACCGCGCGTTATAGAACCTCATTTTATAATCTGTCTTCACCCTTCCTTCCCGAATAGCGTCCATTCGGCGCTGAATCAGGCGTTTTTTGAGCGGTTTTAGTCTTTCGGTGAAAAGCACCCCTTCAATATGGTCGTATTCGTGCTGGATAACTCTGGCATTGATTCCGGTGAATTCCGCCTCGTGTTCTTGAAAATTTTCATCTTGCCAAAGGATGCGGATACCTTCTGGCCGCTCCACGTCGCCTCGTATGTCTGGGATGCTCAGACAGCCCTCTTCGTAGATCCAGGGTTTGTTTGTTTCGGACAACATTTGTGCATTGATAAACACTTGCTTAAAAGGGGTATCGGTCGGCGACTCCATCCCTTCTTTTCGGTCTACCTGCTCGGTGTCAATCACAAAAAGCCGAATGCCGTGGCCTACCTGTGGCGCTGCTATGCCCACCCCATCGGCGTGGTACATCGTGTCCCACATATTGGAGATAAGTTCTTGTAAATCAGGATATTCTGGGTCTATTTGGACCGACACTTTTTTCAAAACAGGTTGCCCGAAGGCATAAACTGGGAGTAGCATTTTTTGATTGATTCGATTTTTTGATTGATTCAATTCGGGCGATTGATTCGATTGGGACGATTTTCCGAAATCTCATCCGGAAGCCATGCCGATTGACCCAATCGAATCAATCGCCCCAATAATTTTCTTCCATGTATTGTTCCAAAATGAGTGCGGCAGCGATTTTGTCAACCAGCGTTTTGTCGCGCCGTTTTTGTTTTTTGATGCCGCTTTGGAGGATTATTTTTTTTGCGTCGTTGGATGTGTTGCGCTCGTCTTGACGAAGAACTTTTTTTTCTGGGAAAAGTTTTTGCAAACGCTCGGCAAAAGCATTTGCTTGAGGCGCTATTTGGGCAGGATTACCATCCTTGTGGAGCGGAAGCCCCAACACAAAGTGCTCCACTTCTTCTTGGGCACAATAGTTTTGGAGAAAATCCAGCACCTCATGCGTAGGCACTGTGGTCAGTGCGCTGGCGATGATTTTCAAGGGGTCGGTAACTGCGATACCCGTGCGTTTCAATCCAAAATCTATAGCAAGAATGCGGCCCATAATGGAAGGCAAAGGTAGGAAAGTTTTCACTTTGCTACCTTTGCACTCATAATCATCCAAACCCGCCTGTTATGAACCAACTTTACTGGGAACAATGCCGCCGCCACGCGGAGGCTTTCGTGATAGACTACCTGCACGTCCGCGATGAAAAAGGCGAGGCGCATTCCTTTTGGGATCGTTTTTTTGAAATATTCGGCCTCCAGCGCATCCGATATGCCAACCATGAAGCGCGAGTGAAGCGCGAGGGCAATCGGCAAGGATTTATTGACCTGCTCTGGAAAGGCAAACTCCTCGTAGAGCACAAATCGGCGGGCAAAGACAGGCCCGAAGATTTCGCCGACGCGCTTCAGCAGGCGCATGAATATGTGGCTGGTTTACCCGCCGCAGAACGACCCCGCAAATTGGTGGTCTGCAATTTCAAGCGGTTTCGGATTTATGACCTCGAACGTGACGACTCGGTTTCCAATCGCCCCGACACGCCCTTCATCGAAATCCTGCTCTCCGAGCTCCCCACACGCCTTGATGCATTCAATTTCTTCCCAGCCTTTGCCGACCTCGCCCGACAAGAGGAAGAAAAAGCAAACCTCGAAGCCGTGCTGCGTATCAGCAACGTTTACAAAACCCTCCACAGCGCGGGCTATCGCGGCCACGACCTCGAACTCCTGCTCGTCCGCATCCTGTTTTGCGTGTTTTCTGAAGACACCGGGATTTTTGAGCCAAAACAGTTTTCGGGCTACATTGAAAAACATACCCTCGAGAATGGCTCGGACATCGGCGAAAGCCTCGAACAGATTTTTGAAGTGCTTAATACCGCCGTTCGCCTGCGCAAACACGCGACCGACGACCCGCTCCGAGCCTTCCCATACGTCAATGGAGGCCTTTTTGCCGAAAAACTTGACCGAACACCGCCCTCGCTCACGGGCATCCGCAACGCCATACTCGGCTGCGGCGACCTGTTCGATTGGGCGCAGATAAGCCCCGAAATCTTTGGCTCTCTCTTTCAGGCTGCTCTCGAGGAAACGGAGCGCCGCAGCCTCGGCGCACACTACACTTCGGAGAAAAACATCCTTCGGCTGCTCGAGCCTCTTTTTCTGACCGAGCTCCGCGAGGAATTCCGCAAAGCCCGGCGCGACCGCAAAAAACTCGAAGCCTTCCGCCGCAAAATCAGCCAGTTGCGCTTCCTCGATCCCGCCTGCGGCTGTGGCAATTTCCTCGTGGTCACCTACCGCGAACTTCGCTTGCTCGACCTCGAAGTGGCCCGCCTCCTGCAAGGCGACCAACAAGTGCTCGACATCTCGATGCTCGAAAACGTGCATCTTGACCACTTTTATGGCCTCGAAATCAAGCCTGTGTCGGCGCTCATCGCACAGGTGGCCCTTTGGCTTACAAAGCACCAGTGCAACCGGCTGCTTAATACCGCTTTCGATACTCATCTCCGCTCGGTGCCGATTAGTGAATCGCCACACATCGTGACTGGCAATGCTTTGCAAACGGATTGGGGCGGCCTCGTCACACCCCCATTCGATTACATCATCGGCAACCCCCCATTCTCTGGCTCAAAAATCATGAGCGCTGAGCAGCGCGAGGAAATCAAAACCCTGTTTGGCAACGTATCGGGCGCGGGAACGCTGGACTATGTGACGGGCTGGTACAAAAAGACCGCACAATACCTCGACCAATCGCCGAAGACTCTTGTGGGCTTTGTCAGCACCAACTCCATCTCGCAGGGCGAACAGGTGGGGATGCTGTGGGGCGACTTGCTGGAGCGGCACGGCGTGAAAATCCGGTTCGCGCACCAGACCTTCAAATGGATGAACGAAGCCCCCGGCGTGGCAGCGGTGTACTGCATCATCGTGGGGTTTGGGAAATCAAAACCCGCGACTTGCATGCTCTACGAATACCCCGACATCAAAGGAGAACCGATTGAAAATCAAGTAAAAAACATCAACCCGTACTTGGTGGAAGCGAGCGATGTGGTGGTGCGCTCGCGGCAAAAACCGCTCTGCGATGTGCCGGAAATCGGGATTGGCAACAAGCCGATTGACGGCGGGCACTACCTGTTCAGCACCGAAGAGCGGGACGATTTTTTGAAGAAAGAACCCCGCGCCGTGCCGTTTTTCCGCCGCTGGATCGGCTCGGATGAGTTCATCAATGGCTGGGAACGCTGGTGCCTGTGGCTGGGCGAAACACCAATGGAGGAGTTGGAAAAAATACCGCTCGTGTGGGAGCGCGTGGAGGCGGTGCGGCAAACCCGCTTGGCAAGCACCAGCCCACCCACGCGAAAATTGGCCGAAAAACCTACGCGGTTTCATGTGGAAAATATGCCGAAGGGGAATTACCTCGTCATCCCGGAAGTATCGTCCGAAAGACGGCGGTACATCCCCATTGGCTATGAAAGCCCGGAAACGCTGGCGAGCAACCTCGTGAAAATCATTCCCAACGCTACCCTATTCCACTTCGGGGTGCTGCAATCGGAGATGCACATGGCTTGGGTGCGCTGTGTGTGCGGGCGTTTGAAAAGCGATTACCGCTACTCGAAAGACATTGTGTACAACAACTTCCCCTTCCCCACTTCGGCCACGAAGGAGCAGCGTTCGGCAGTGGAGTCAGCGGCCCAGGCATTGCTGGATGTGCGGAAAACATACCTCAGCCCCATTGGGAGGGAGGCCGTTTCGCTGGCAAAACTCTATGACCCCGACAAGATGCCCTCCGATTTGCTGGCCGCACACCAAGCCTTAGACCGGGAGGTGGATAGCTGCTATGGCATAGGCACGGCGCAGAGTGCCGCGCCAGCATTTGTGACCGAGGCGAAGCGAGTGGCGTATTTGTTTGGGCTGTATGCGGGGCTGGTGGGATAGGGGGTGAAACGAGGGTAGGAGTTCTATAGGAGGTTTATGGAGATTCTTAAGGTTTGTGCTTCAAATATTCCTCTGGCGTAAAGACCGGGATCATACTGTGGCTGAAATCAGCAATATTGCGCGTAATCAAATGACTAATTCCACCAAAATGGAATGCGCTACAGTGCTGCACGCCATCTTCAAAATCTTGGAATGATGATTGCAAGGCATCAAAGATAACGATGCCATCAATAGGTGTCCTGTTTTGCTCAATTCTCTACTCAATCCTTCATCCTATGTCCCGATTCTTTACTTTGCTCTGCCCCGTTTTCTTCGCTGCAACGCTTTCCGCCCAAACCCCGCAAGACATTGTAGTGCCCATCCAACTCTCTGCCGGGCTAAATCCTCCAGCCACTTTTATCAATTGGACCAATCCTCAGCCTTCTGACATCATCCTGCGCCGCCGCGTGAAAGGTGCTGCGGGCGACGCTTGGGTTGAACTGGTGAACGTCACTGAAACGCAACTCAACGGCTACTTTGACACAGGACTCGACGGCAACGAAACCTACGAATATGCCGTTGAGCGAAAAACAGGGAACGTTACAGCCTACGGCTATGCTTTTGCCAACTTTTTTAAGCCCGTTGTGGATGAACGAGGAAAAATACTGGTATTCATTGATTCCACCACTGCCGATGCGTTGGGCGCCGATTTAATCAGTTTTAAAAATGACCTGCGTGGTGAAGGCTGGCAGCCCGTTCCATTTAAAACAGGCCCGTTCACCACGGTACAATGGGTTAAAAATCAAATTGTTAGCGCGTATAATGCAGATCCTGCAAACATAAAAGCCGTGCTGCTCATCGGCAGTGTCCCAATCCCTTATTCCGGCAGCATGGCTTGGGACACTAAGCCCGACCACATCGGCGCCTGGCCCTGCGATGCGTACTATGGCGATGTAAACGGCACCTGGACGGATAATTCCGTGAATATCCCGAACACGGTCCGCTTGGCCAACCGCAACGTGCCCGGCGATGGTAAATTTGACCAAAGTACCCTGCCTTCAGCGGTTGAACTTCAGGTGGGTCGGCTTGATTTCAGCCGACTTTCTGCCGCGACATTTGGCCTGCCCCCCGTTGAGTTGTTGCGTAAATATTTATGGAAAAATCACCTTTGGCGCACCGGGCAGTATAAAGTGCCCAATCGCGCTCTGGTAGACGACCATCTCGGCTGGTCGGGTGGCGAGGCATTTGCTGCGGATGGTTATCGCAATGCGATTCCACTGGTGGGTGATGGCAATGTGGTCGCTGGAGAGTTTTTGAATTCACAGCGACATCTGCTCAGCTACGGTGCGGGAACCAACGGAACTTACTCGAGCGCAGATGGAATCGGTACTGCCGCCAATTTCGCTACTGACTCGGTTCGGACGGTTTTTGCCAACTTGTATGGAGACTATTTTGGCGATTGGGATTTTGAAACAAACCCCTTGTTACCTGCCCTTTTAGCTTCAAAAGGCAGCGTGTTGGCAGTCAGTTGGGCAGGTCGGCCCCATTGGATGCAACACGGATTGGCTTCTGGCGAAACCATTGGTTATTGCTTGAAAGAGACCCAAAATGCACAGTTCAATACAGCTTACGGGGATTCCAACGGTGAAAGTGGTGCGCATATCGCGCTGCTCGGGGACCCGACCTTGCGGGCAAAAATTGTAGCGCCTATCAGCAATCTGACGGTCGTTTCCAATTGCGACAAGGTCAACCTGCACTGGACGGCCTCCCCGGACCCTGAGGTAAATTCCTACTTGATCTATCGTTCTTTCAGCCTGGACGGGCCTTATACCAGAGTCACGCCAGATTTGTGGTTCCAAAATTCCTGGGAAGACCTTTTGCCTCCTGCGGATACCCTTTTTTACTCCGTTCGGGCCGTAAAACTGGAGGTTACACCCGGTGGCGGGGCATTTTACAATTCCAGCACAGGCGCTCCAAAATCGGTCATTTTCTTGCCGGGAACCGGGCCAACCGCCATTGCGCTGGGTGGTTTTCTTAATTGCAATGTGACTTCACTGACTTTAGGAACCAATTTCAGCCCGGCCAATAGTTCGGTGCAGTGGTACAAGCCCGACGGTCAATTGCTCAATGGTTTTACGGCCACGGAGGGCGGAGTTTACACGGTGGTTGTTACCGCCCCAAATGGTTGTACCAAAGCGGCTTATGCGACGGTTTATCTGGACACCCTGTTGCCGCAGATAAATTTACCGGCAACGGTTACGTTAAATTGCGTCACGCCGGCGATACCCTACCTCGTCCCGGATGCACCATCCAATGTGCATTATTTTATAGATGGGGTAGAAGTTTTTTCAGGGCAAACCATTTTGCTGGGTTCCTTTTCTGTTTTTACGGTTTCTTCTACCGCCAATGGTTGTAGCAAAAACTACAACGTTACCATACAGGAAGATTTTTCACCGCCCGGCGCGTTCATTACACACAATGGGTTGTTGCTGGATTGTACCCATCCTTCTGTTCAATTGTTTGGAAATTCCAACGCACCAAATGCAGTCTATAATTGGGCTAATTTCGGAGGGTGGACGAGCGGCTTGCAAAACCCAATGGTGACAGAACCAGGCACTTATTGCCTCACCGTAACCGATGTACTCAATGGATGCACCTCGATCAGTTGTGTGGATGTGCTTATTCAGAGCGGCATGAATCTTTCTGTGGATTTTTCTTTTGAAGGCAATCCATGCGATTCGGATGATAGAACCTTGGAAGCCAACGTTTCAGGAGGCAGTGCCCCCTATCAATACATTTGGTCACTGGGCGGTACGGAGCAAAGTGTGGCTTTGTCCAATGGCTTCTCTGGCACGGTCAGCGTAACGGTAACGGATGCAAATGACTGTGTTGATGCAAGCGCAATTGAAGTAGCGCCAGCGATGGAAGTTCTGGCACTCTTTGACGAAGAATCGGCTCCTGGCGCCGCCGATGGATATATTGATTTACTGGTGCTGGGGGGGCAATCTCCCTTCTTTTTTCTTTGGAGCAATGGCAGCACAATGGAGGATATTATTGGGTTAACGAGTGGAACGTACACCGCCACCGTGACCAGTGGAAACGGATGCAGTTCGGTGCTGACAATTCAACTCATTACTGTGGGAGTGGAAAACATTTCTCCGGATTTTGACCTCCAAATCTTGCCAAATCCAGCTACCGATGAAGTGGGTGTCTATCTTTCACCCGCCTTCGCCAAGGCTTCGGCGGGTAAAACAGTTCGTATCCAACTCACCGATTTGTCGGGGAGAAAAATCGGGGCTCAATCCGGCGAACAATTGGCCTACTTTTTTGACACCTCGGCCATGCCCAACGGGGTATATTTGTTGTGGGTGGAGTGCGATGGAGAAAGAGGGGCATATCGGGTTGTGGTAGGGAGATAATTTTGTTTAAACCGCAGAGACGCAGAGTGCCTGTAAATCAGCACTTTGCGTCTCAGTGATTTAATTTGCTCGTCACAGCTTTACCACTTTTACCACCTTACTCAGGCCCTTTTCATTGGCTACATGAAGCAGATAACCCTGGGGAGGCAAATTTTTTAACCCCTCCAGTAGAGTGATTCCGCCAGCGTCCGCTTTTTTTTCCAAAATGGTTTTGCCTGAAAAATCGCTTAAACGCAACGTCGCCGTTTCTTCCCGAAACGGGCTTCCATCAGGAAATTCAACCCTCACAAAATCCAGGAAAGGAGTGGGCGAAACATTCACAAAAGGTTCATTTTCAATTTCTTCCGTGCGAACGATCAAAGGCAATAAAGCGAAATTGAGCGTAGCAATGCTTCCGCTCAGCAGCGAGACATTGCTGATCACCTTCGTCTGATAACCCACTCGCTCGGCCCGAAGGGTGTAGGCGCCGCTAGCTGCCGCGCCCGTTTTGTACACCCCGTTTGCCCCCGTGGTGTCAGCGTTGGGCGAGTTCAGCACAAAAACCTTGGCGCCCGCCAGAGGAAATCCCGTGGCAGCATCTGTAACCAAACCCTGTATCCAGGCGGCGTGCGTGTAAGTAGGTTGGTAGATAAACAGCCCTTCATTTTTGGTCGTGGCGAAGAGGATGCCTGAGGGCAGATAAGGGTCGGCATCCCAAACGAGCGAGGTGCCGAGCGAATCCCATGCGATCTCGATGAGATTGTCGGGCTGGGAGCCATCTACAATGGTCAGTTGGCCGCGATAACTTGGACACACGAGGAAATCTCCTTGCACCACGCGCACGTTGTGTACCTCTCCGTCTGGTTTTTTGCTCGGCAAATACGAATCGAGCATACGAATATCGTCCAAATTGGAAACATCGAACGATAAAAGTGGGGCCCCCGTGCTTTCGTGGCTGGAGAACAGCGTTTTGCTATCTTCTGAAAGGCCGGTATTGTGATTGGCGCCACCCGGAGTTGACAAGGTAGTGAGCAGCACCGGATTGGTTTTATCCGAAATATCTACCACGCCAATTTGCGCTTGATAAAATTCGCTCGTCCAAAGTGTGTCGCCCCGGATAAATCCATCGTGGACGTAATTAGCGGCATATTTGCTCAAGATACGCGGATTCCATGGGTCGGAAAGGGAGGCGATCACTGCGCCGTTTGAAATACTTGCACCACCGAAAATATAGAGATAGCCATCTTCTGCCTGCACGGTGTGGCTTTTTATCACAAGGCTGTCAAAGAAACCATCTCCGCGCCATACCTTCCATTGGATGCTATCGGGCAGGTAGTTCAAGTTGACAATCGTGATACCACTGGTCAAAGCCTCCGAGCCAACGTAGGCATAGCCTTCCCAAGTCCTTACCTCGCGCCAGTTGTTTGTAAGGCCCGGCACTGTAAACCGTTCCACAGGCTGGGTTGGGTCGTCCAGATCCACAATGCTGAGTCCCTTACTGGTGCCCACGAGCGCCCATTCGCCGCCCGAATTGTCCACATGATGCCAGCATCCGGCCAATTTTGTCGGAGGATTATAGGAAAGGTGACCGATGCGTTGGAGGTTCTGAGCTGAAAGGCTTTGTAGCATGAGCAGCGCAGGTAAAAACAGCGATAATCGCAACATAAATTGCTGAAATTGAACAGGTTCTGAGAAATAAAGTTATTGATGCACAAACCTGCCGGTTGCCGTTTTTCCTTTTGCAGAAATTTTAACGAGGTATACTCCGGTGGGCAATGCGCCTACGTTCAACAGTTCTTTTGGTGCAACGTTCATACGTTTCTCTGCAAGCCAAATTTTGCCGGATAAATCCGCGAGTTCGATCTGGATGGTTTCCCCGAAAAATATGTCTGTAGAAAGATATACTGCATCGCCAGCAGGATTGGGCGAGCAGTTAATCGTACTGGTTTCGTTGACTTCACTTGTGCTTACTACATCTTTTACCCACAACGTCATGTCGCGTAAAGTACTGGATAACAATACGCCGTTTCTGTATTCCTGAATGCATATTCCATAGATGAACTTCCCGTTATAATCCGGGGCAATGTTCCAATCACCATTGTAGGGATTGAGCTGAGAGACTGCCGAACCCAAGGGATTGTTAAAAGAATAGTTTGGAACAGCAAATGGCACATGGTTGAAAGGTGGCGGGCAAGGCGGAACGGGTTTTGCTCCCAAACAACTGAAAATGTCGGGCCACAAAATTATATTACCACCACCATTCAGCGGAGTGCAAAATGAGTAAACTAAGGTGTCGCCATCAGGCTCTGAAGCGGCAAAATTCAGCACCACGGGTTGGTGTGGACAGGTGTTGAACCTGGGATTGGTCACCCAGCGCGGACTATTATTTTTTAAATTGCGGGCTTCAGCAGTTATTTCCACACTGATGGTGTGCCCAACTTCCGTAGGATTGACCAAATTGGTAAGATCGGTTGTTCGACAGCACCGCTGATGCACAACTAAATAATTGTTTCCATCATCTGGCAATGAAAGTGAAAAAGTGTAGGTACCCCGTTCAATGCAACCAAAGGGTATGTTATTACATGATTGGCTCTCCAACTCAAGATTCTGAAACGAATCCAATGGTACCATAAAAGCAGAAAACAGCTCACCAGACGCTTTGTAAACCGCCATTTCCACCGGCATATCGAAAGGTGAACCGCCTCCCCAACAGTCCCGATAAATCACCATTTCCACCATCAATTGCCCATCGGAATTAAAATAATACCCCATACTCCCGCCTACAATATGCCGGGCTGCAATGGATTGAGGTGCTAAAAAAGCACATAAAAGCAAAAGTGTAGAGATGTTTTTCATGATGTTGCAGGATCCATTTATTTCGTAGAATGAGTCGCCACGAATGGTACTATTTTTCTCAAATGGAGACTAAAATTTAGGCAAATTTGTGCAATTCATGGCGATTCTAAAAATCAAGGCAACTGGTTAGCCTTTTAAAAATCCCGAAGGGATTGAATATGAATAGCCCCGGATAAAATCCGGGGAAATGAGGATGATTGTGGGCAACCCTGCAAGGGTTGAATTCTACATTTTTCGCGTCAATTCAACCCTTTCAGGGTTGCTATAACTCCTTCCTGAATACCCAGGATGAAATCCTGGGCTATTCATGTTCAATCCCTTCGGGATTTTGAGATCGTGCTAACCAGTTACAAATCAGGACAAAGATTTCTCCAGATCTGCTATCAAATCCTCCACATCCTCCACGCCGATGCTCAGTCGAATGAGCGAATCCGTCAAACCTACTTTAAGTCGCGCTTCTCGAGGAATACTGGCATGGGTCATACTTGCCGGGTGACCGATGAGCGATTCCACTCCACCCAGTGATTCTGCCAGGGTGAACAATTCGGTACTGCTCATCACTTTGGTAGCATGCTCTAAGGAGTTGTCTTTCAGGTCAAAAGACACCATTGCGCCAAACATCCGCATCTGCTTTTTGGCAATTTCATGACCCGGGTGACTAGCAAAACCTGGCCAATATACCTTCTCCACTTTCGGATGTGCAGCGAGGTATTGGGCGATGATTTCAGCATTTTCGCAGGCACGTTGTACCCGCAAATGCAGGGTCTTGATACCGCGCAAAATGAGGAAACAGTCCTGCGGGCCGGGCACTGCGCCGCAGGCATTTTGCAGGAAATGTAGGCGTTGGGCGAGTTCTGCATCTTTCACCACAAGGCACCCATGTACCACGTCCGAGTGCCCGCCGATGTACTTGGTGGCGGAGTGCAACACGATGTCTGCACCGAGATCGAGCGGATTTTGGAGGTATGGCGATGCGAAAGTGTTGTCCACACAAGTCAGGATGCCATGCTTTCGGGCGATGGCGCATACGGCTGTGATGTCCACGATGTTAAGCATCGGGTTGGTGGGAGTTTCGATCCAGATCAGTTTGGTAGCCGGGCTGATTTCACGCTCCACATTGGAGGCGGTGTACATGTCAATAAAGCGGCTTTTCAGGCCCCATTGACCCCATACACGAACCATTTGGCGGTAAGAACCCCCGTATAAATCGTTGACAGCCAAAACCTCATCACCGGAGGAAAGCAATTTCATTACCGAATCTTGGGCCGCTAAACCAGAGGCAAAACAAATGGCTTCCGTCCCGTTTTCTAGCGCGGCGAGGTTTTTTTCCAGCACCGAACGGGTCGGGTTTTGGGTGCGTGCATACTCGTAACCCTGATGCACGCCAGGGGAAGTTTGGGCGTAGGTGGAGGTCTGGTAAATGGGAGTCATGACGGCTCCGGTACTGGGG